>NZ_JBHYXD010000127.1:0-22776 GCF_042751995.1 Streptomyces sp. NPDC059371
GCGGTGGGCGTGTTGTGTGTGTGGTTGTTGCGCGCCCCGCGGGCGTGTGGGCTCTTGTGTGGGTTGGGGGTGTGGTGGGGGGCCCCCGGGGCCCGCCCCCCCGCCCCCATGTGCCCTCAACTTGAGTGAATTCAACCCTTACGGGGGTGAGTGCTTCCGTCAGGCTGACACGGACGTCAGTCGGACAGGCGCTCGCCCGTCGAGGTGGAGAACACGTGGATCTCGCCCGGACGCGGCACGACGTGCAGCGTGGCGCCCTTGTCCGGGACGGCGCGGCCGTTGACGCGGACGACGAGGTCCGTGGACTTGTCGTCGACCTTGGCGGAGCCGTAGACGTAGCCGTCGGCGCCGAGCTCCTCGACGACGTTCACGGAGACGGCGAGACCGGCCGGGGCGTCCTCGGTGTCCTTGGAGAGCGACTTGGCGGCCTCGCCGTTGTGCTCGACGACGTCGAAGTGCTCGGGGCGCACGCCGACGGTGACCGTGCGGTCGCCCTTGTCGGCGGCGGCCTGGAGGGCCTCGCGGCTGACCGGGACGACGCTGTTGCCGAACTTCACGCCGCCGTCGGTGATCGGGACCTCGACGAGGTTCATGGCCGGGGAGCCGATGAAGCCGGCGACGAAGAGGTTGGCCGGGCGGTCGTACATGTTGCGCGGCGAGTCGACCTGCTGGAGCAGACCGTCCTTGAGCACGGCCACGCGGTCACCCATGGTCATGGCCTCGACCTGGTCGTGGGTGACGTACACCGTGGTGATGCCGAGGCGGCGCTGGAGCGAGGCGATCTGCGTACGGGTGGAGACGCGGAGCTTGGCGTCGAGGTTCGACAGCGGCTCGTCCATGAGGAAGACCTGGGGCTCGCGCACGATGGCGCGGCCCATGGCGACACGCTGACGCTGACCGCCGGAGAGGGCCTTCGGCTTGCGGCCGAGGTACTCGGTGAGGTCGAGGATCTTCGCCGCGTCCTCGACCTTCTGGCGGATCTCGGCCTTGTTGACGCCGGCGATCTTGAGCGCGAAGCCCATGTTGTCGGCGACGGTCATGTGCGGGTACAGCGCGTAGTTCTGGAACACCATCGCGATGTCCCGGTCCTTGGGCGGCAGGTGCGTGACGTCGCGGTCGCCGATGTGGATCGAACCGCCGTTGACGTCCTCGAGACCCGCGAGCATGCGCAGGGAGGTGGACTTTCCGCAGCCGGAGGGACCGACGAGGACGAGGAACTCGCCGTCCGCGACGTCGAGCTCGAGCTGGTCGACGGCGGGCTTGTCGCCACCCGGGTAGATGCGGGTCGCCTTGTTGAACGAGACAGTGGCCATGGTGAGGGGCCCCCTTCACCGGCAGGAACGTGCCGGACGATCCGTTGTAAAGGTGGTTATCCACTATGGAAACGCCCATAGTGGTGTAGTCCATGTGAGTGAACTGGGTCAGGACGCTACCTGGCGTTCATGTGTTCTGTCAGCACCCGGACGCCGATGAAGTCCGCGGAAACTCTCGACGGCCCCGCGCGGCGACGTGGGTACACTGCACGGGCACGCACGCCCCGGGCGCGCGTCAGGCCTCCTTAGCTCAGATGGCCAGAGCAACGCACTTGTAATGCGTAGGTCGTCGGTTCGAATCCGACAGGGGGCTCCCTTGCAAGCCCAGCTCAGACTTTGTCTGAGCTGGGCTTTTGCGTTAAGGGGGTGTGGTGCTCGGCGGCCGGGAAGCGTTCGGCAGGCGTAGGGGTGGCCCGGGTCAGGGCGCGGGGGTGTCGCGGGCCGCGGAGGCGGTGGCGAGGGACTTCAGGGCGGGCCAGTCCACCTGGGGGCGGGTCAGGCCGTACTTGTCCAGGTACGCCCTGGTGTCCCGGCGGGCCGTGCGCAGGGTGCCCAGCAGGTCGCGGGGCTCGCCCGAGCCGGAGGGTTCGATCACGCGGTCGGGGCGGAAGAGTCGGCGGCCGTCGGCGGTGGTGTGCAGCTCACCCCGTACGAGGGCGTTGTAGAGGCCGGACAGCCGGTCGTCGTGGCGGTGGACGAGCAGCCCCGCCGGTCCGGGGACCATTTCGCAGTCGGGCGCCGGGTCCACCAGGAAGCCGTCCGGGGTCGGCGTGGTCCGGGTGCGCGACAGGAGCGGGGCTCCGGAGGCGTCCCGGGCGCTGAGCACGGCGGTGGGGAAGCGGGCGAGGACGTCGGCGCCGGGCAGGACGGGCGCGGAGTCCGTGGCGAGGGGTGCGGTGGCGGGGAGGACTGCGGGTGCCTCCGCGGGGGAGTCCGTCGTGAGGGGTGCGGGGCCGGCCGGGCGGGTGCGGACGTCCGTCGGGGTGACGGTGATCAGCAGGCGCAGGTAGTACCAGTCCATCAGCCAGCGGGCCGGCGCGTCGACGTAGCGGCGGCTGTCGGGCTGGCGGTCGAAGAGCATCGACCAGTACGCCTCGTCGCCGGCCGGGGAGGCCACGATCTCCTCGGGGCAGACGGCCGTACCGCCGATGAACACCTGCTCCGGCCGGTCGAGGCCGCTGGCCGTGGGGTCGGAGAACAGGAGGGCGACGCGGCCGTCCCGGCGGACGTTGAGGGCCTTTCGCGCGAAGGCGAGGGACGTGGTGACGAGCAGGGTCCCGTCGTCGCGGCGGAAGGCGGCGGTCGGCCAGACGAGCGGGGCACCGTCGCGGCCCAGCGTCACGAACTCGCAGGTGCGGTAGGCGTCGACGGTCTCGGCGATCGTCGGGGCTAGAGATATCACGGGTCAACCTAGCTATGAGTCAAGGGAGTTGGTGAAGGGGTGGGCGACGTTTCGGGGTGCGGCGTTCTGGGGTGCGGGAGCGGATCCGCGGTCGCTGATCGGTCATCCGGGCAACGACCAGGCGAGTGCTCGGGCGCGCGGGGGCTCACACGCTCGGGCTTCAGGCCGTGAACACGCGCATACCGGGCTGGTCGTGTGCTCGGGCTTCAGACCGTGAACTTCACCGCTTCGAGCCAGCGGGCGTTCTCCAGGGCGCCGCCGAAGATGTAGCCGGGGCGCGCGTCGGCGCACCCCTGTCCGCCCCAGTCGGAGCCGTGGACCTTGGCCGTCTGGCAGATCCTGCCGATGCCGATGTTGATGGCGAAGCCCGACATGGCGGGGGCGTTCTTCTTGGTGCTGCCGATGTAGTTGTTCCGGCCGTCGGCGATGATCGCCGTCCACTGGGGTTCCCACTTGCCTTGTCCATTGGACGAACCGGGGTCGTCGACGAAGGCGTTGGCGGCCGAGCCGCCGCTGCCGGATACCGCGATGTTGAGGGCCTTGATCGGACGGTTCCGGCCCGAGGTGCCCGCCATCGTGCCGTCGCACACGGGCTTCTGCCAGCCCTGTCCGGAGACGTAGGCGCGGTAGCAGATGTGCCGCCCGGAGGGATCGTTGTGGGCCAGACGGTTCACGGCGGTGGCGGCGGTGTCCTGCGCGGGCTTCGCCGTCACCGTGGCCTGCGGCGGCCTCGCGGTGACTGTCACGGTGACTCCTCCGCCGCTCCTCGGGTCCTTGGCGCCCTTGGACTCCTTCGCGCCCTTGGACTCCTTCGGCCCGGCCGACGGCGAGGCCGAGGAACTGGGTGGCGGTGACATGCTCGCGGACGAGTTGGAGATCGGTCCCGACTTCTCGGCCCGCGGGCTCGCGCTCGTCTCGTCGCTCGACCGGGCGGCCTGTTTCTGGTGCCCGCCGTCCTCCGAGCCGCCGCTGCCCAGGATCACCAGCGGAACGATGACGAGTGCGGCCGCGACCAGAGCCACCGGGCCGACCACCAGGGGCCGGTGCAGCAGACCGGGCCCCACGTACTCGTCGTCCGACTGGCGTGTTCCGTTCCTGCGGACGAGCTGTCGGACCGGCTGTGCCGCGGGTGGTGGGACGGGCCTCGTGTCGGGACTCGTGTCGGGACTCGCTCCGGGGGCGCCGGCCACGCCGGGGGAGGGGGGCGGCGGGGCCGGCTCCGCTGACTCCCCTTGGCGCTGCCGCTCCCGCGCGTACGCCTCGACGTCGAAGTCCTCGTCCTCTTCACCGTCCCCTCCGTCGTCGGCGTCTTCGTCGTTCAGGTCTGCGTAGTTCAGGGCTTCTTCGTACGGGTCGTCGGCTTCCAGGTCGTCGTCGACGGCTTCGTCGTGCGGGGTGGCGGGTGCCGCCTCCTCGGTGAACTCGTCGGTGGAGCCGTATTCGGCGGGTCCGGTGTCCGCGTGCGCCGCGGCCGGCTTCTCGTTCTCGTGCTCGGCCGGTTCCAGGGACCACTCGGCTCCGGGCATCGGCGTCCGGGCGGGAGCCGGCGGCGCCTCGGCGGTCCGGGGAGGCTGCGGCTGTTCCCGCTGGTCCACCAGCGTGCTCGAACCGTCCGGGGCCACCTCCACGAAGGCCACGTAACCCGCCGAGGGGTCCGAGACGGTGGCGGTCACGCTGGCGCCGCGGTCCCGCGCGTATCCGTGCAGCACGTCGAGGATCGCGGCGTCGACCGTCAGTCCGTCCGCCGACGGTACGGACTCACCGTCGATGGCGGCGGAGCCGTCGCCGGAGATGACCACCGCGAAGCCGGGGACCGGCTCGGACGTCTCCCCCACGGGTCCGGGCTCGGACGTCTCCCCCACGGGTCCGGGTGCGGCCGCCTTGTCCACCGGTTCGGGTGGTTCCGGCGCGGGCGTTTCCCCCGCCGGTTCCGGCCCGCTGGGATCCGTCGGCCTCGCGGGCGCGGCGGGGCCGCCCCCTGCGGTCGGTTCGGGCGTCTCTTCGTCCCGGCTCATGGAGCTTCCTTCCTGACGCGCCCGGTCGCGTGGCGCCGGCCGGGCCCGTCGCGTCGGTTTCTCGTAGCGCAACGGACGCCGTCCGGGATCGGTTCAATCCCGGAGCCGCGCGGGACCGGGGCACGAGCGGCGTGTGGGCTCCTCCACACCTCCAACACCACTGATATGGCACGGGTGTTCAGTAGGGTGCGGAGAGTGAACGCCTACGAGAATTCCGTGCGCTTCACCGTGCTGGGACCGGTCCGGGCATGGCGTGGTGAGCAGGAGGTGGACGTCGGTTCCCCGCAGCAGCGGGCCGTACTGGCGGCACTGCTGCTCCGGCGAGGGCGCCCCGTCATGCTCGGCGAACTCCTCGACGCGGTCTGGGGCGAGGAGCCGCCGGCGGCCGCGGTGTCGGTCGTACGGACTTATGTGTCGCGCCTGCGCAAGGGGCTGGAGCCGGGGCGGGAGGCCGGCGCTCCCCGGGTGGTCGTCTCGGTCGGTGACGGATACCTGCTCCGGATACCCGAAGGCGCCCTGGATCTTGGGGTGTTCGAGCAGCGGGTCGCCGAGGCCAGGAAGCTGCGGGCCGGAGGCGATCCGTCCGTGGCGGCCGATCTGCTGCACGCCGCGCTCGGCGGCTGGCAGGGAGCGGCACTGGCCGGGGTCCCCGGACCGCTCGCCGAGTCCGAGCGCTCCCGGCTGGACGAACAGCGGCTGGCCGCGCTGGAGATGCGGCTGGACGTCGACGTGGAACTCGGACGCCACGGCGAAGTGATCGCGGAAATGGTCTCGTTGACCGGGAAGTACCCGCTGCGGGAGCAGCTCTGCCGGCTCCTCATGCTGGCGCTGTACAGGTCCGGTCGGCAGGCCGAGGCGCTGGCCGCCTACCGCGGGACGCGCGGCACCCTGGTGGCCGAGCTGGGCATCGAGCCCGGCGCGCCGCTGAAGGAACTGCACGACCGCATTCTGGCCGCCGACGCGTCCCTGGACGTCGTGCCGCCCCGGGGCGCCGTGCCGCCCCGCACACACCGGGCGCCCGGACCCGAGCCGTCCGTGAAACCGGCACCACCGGTCGTCACGCACCCGGCGCTTCCGGCTCAACTTCCCTCCGACCTGCCGACGTTCGTCGGCCGGGAAACCGAACTCGACCGGGTGCGCGCCCTGTTGCCCGAGACGGGCGAAGCTCCGACCTCGGTGGTGATCGGCGCGATCGGCGGCATGGCCGGGATAGGCAAGACCACCTTGGCCGTGCACTGGGCCCACGAGATCGCCGACCGCTTCCCCGACGGACAGCTCTACGTCAACCTGCGCGGCTTCGACCCGACGGGCGTGGTGGTGGTGCCGGACGACGCCATCCGAATCTTCCTCGACGCGCTCGGCGTCCCCCCGATGCGGATTCCCGCGAGTCTCGACGCCCAGGCGGCGCTCTACCGCAGCATGCTCGCCCAGCGCCGGGTGCTCGTCCTGCTCGACAACGCCCGCGACACCGAGCAGGTCCGTCCGCTGCTGCCCGGCTCCCCCGGCTGTCTGGTCATCGTCACCAGCCGCAACCAGCTCACCGGTCTGGTCGCCGCGGAAGGCGCGCACCCGCTGACGCTGGACCAGTTGACACCGGCCGAGGCGTACGACCTCCTGGCGCGCCGTCTCGGCACCGCCCGGCCGGCGGCGGAACCGCGGGCGGTGGATGAGATCATCACGCGGTGCGCCCGGCTGCCGCTGGCGCTGTCCATCGTCGCCGCCCACGCCGCCGCGCACCCCGGCTTCCCGCTCAGTGCCATCGTCGACGAGCTCCGTGAGAGCCACGGCAGCCTCGACGCCTTCGCGGGCGGCGACGACCTCACCACCGACGTGCGGGCCGTCTTCTCCTGGTCGTACAAGGCGCTGTCCGCTCCGGCCGCGCGCCTCTTCCATCTGCTGAGCCTGCATTCCGGGCCGGACATCTCCGCGCCCGCCGCGGCCGCGCTCGCCGGGCTTGTGCCTCGGGAGGCCCGGGGCCTGCTCGTCGAGCTCACCCGCGCCCGTCTGCTCAGCGAGCACTTCCCTGGCCGCTACTCCTTGCACGACCTGCTGCGCGTGTACGCCGCCGAACGCGTCCGGGCCGAGGAGGCACCGGGGGAGCGGGACCGGGCGGTGGAGCGACTGCTCTCCTGGTACCTGCACACCGCCGACGCCGCCTACCCGCACATCACCCCGCGCCGACAGCGGATCGCCCTCGATCCGCCGCCTCCCGGGTGCCGTCCGCTGGAGTTCACGACGTACGACGACGCGCTCGGCTGGTGCGAGAAGGAGCGGGGCAACCTGGTCAGCGCGGTGCACACGGCCGCCGCGTCCGGGCATCCCGGCATCGCCTGGCGGCTGCCCGCCGTCCTGTGGGGGTTCTTCTACCTCCGCAGCCACATGCACGACTGGCTCGACACCGCCCGGGTGGGGCTGGACGCCGCCCGCGCCGCCCACGATCGCGTGGGTGAGGCCCAGGGGCTCGCGGACCTGGCCGCCGCCGTACGCGGCTCGGGCCGGTTCGACGAGACGATCGACTACCTGCGCCGCGCGATGGTCGCCTTCCGCGATCTCGGGAACCACGACGGCAGGGGGTCGGCCGTGTCCAATCTGGGTGACGCCTATCTCCAGACCGGGCAGCTCGCCAAGGCCGTCGAGTACACCCGCCGCGGTCTGGCCATCGAGCGGGTCATCGGGAGTGCCTGGGGCGAAGGGATCGCCCTGAGCAACCTGGGCGACGCCTATCAGCGGCTCGGCCGGTTCGACGAGGCCGTCGACTGCCTGGACCAGGCGCTGGTCATCCTGCGCGCCAACGGCAACCTGTGGGTCGAGGGCATCACCCTCGGCATCCTCGGGACCGTCCACCGCCGTCTCGGGCACTACGACGCGGCGGTCGAGTACCACCTCCAGGCGCTCAGGACCCACCGGGACATCGGCAACCGGTGGGGCGAGGGCCACACCCTGAGCAACCTCGGGGACGTCCGTCTGGACGCCCGGGAACCGGAGGCCGCGCGCGAAAGCTGGCTCCAGGCACTGGCCATCTTCGCGGAGTTCGACCATCCGGACGCGGAGGAGGTCCGTGCGCGGCTCGGCCGCCTGGACGACGGCCCGCCCGGCACCCGCGCCCAGGGGGCTGCCGAGCCGGGGCGGACCGCCTGACATACGTCTCTCCTTCGGTCCCTGCGATGCCGATGTCGTCGGTGCGTTCGGTGCGTTCGGTGCGTTCGGTGGCGCGGCCGGTGGCTCCGGTGTTCTCGATCCGGGTCCGGCCGGGGCTCCGGGGGGCGGTGCCCCGGCCGGGTTCACCAGAACAACGGATCGCGGCGGAGGCCGGTTCAACCCGGGACGGTTCGACCTGCGACGGTTCGATCGGGGACAGGTCCGGCCGGAGAGTTCCGGCCGGGGAGTTCCGGCCGGGGTCAGCTCGCGTCGCGGTAGACGCGGCCGCCGGCGTTGGCGGTCGCTCCGTCGTACAGGCCGGTCGGGCTGGTCACGGTCGAGAGCGTGAACCACGCGTAGCGCTCCACGAAGTCCAGGCCGTCCAGCATCGTCGTCGACGACCTGATGAAGTCGGTCTGCTCCTGCTCGCCGGGATAGCGGGGTGTGCTCCCGGAGAAGTCGATCAGGCCGTACTCGGTCAGCCAGATCGGCTTGTGGTAGCGGTCGTGGACGGCCTGGAGATAGCCGCGCAGTTGGTCGGCGGACGCCGGGCCGAAGTCGGCGCCGTACCAGTGCAGCGGGATGAAGTCCACGCGCAGACCGCGCTGGGCGGCTCCCTGCATGAAACGGTCCAGCCAGCCGCCGGCCACGTCGGCGCCGGTGGCGACCGCGGGAGCGCCCAGCCGCAGGCCGGTCGCCTCCAGCCGTGGCCACAGGTCGAGGGCGTGCTCGGGAGTCATGGCGGCCTGCTTCGGCGAGTCCGGTTCGTTGAAGCCGAGCAGTTCCCTGCCCTCCGTGGCGGCCTGGCCCAGTTCGGCGTCGGTGACCGAGCCGGCACCCCAGATCATCGGGACGTAGTCGACACCGGCCGGCTTGGTCACGGCACCGGTGGAGGACGCCCAGTTGAAGTACCAGGAGGCGCCGGAATCGGCCAGCGCCTGGGAGGCGCCGTCGACGGGGTTGAGGCTGACGCCCTTGCGGCCGGCGGCCGGGGTCTGCTTCCCGGGGCCCGGCGGGGTCGTGGTGGCGGGGCCGGTCGGGGCGGCGGCGCCGGTGCCGAAGGCGACGGTCAGGCCGGCGCACCTGGTGCACTGGTACATGACCTTGTTGCCGGGCTCGGCGTCCTGCTTGGACCAGGCGTACGCGGTGGGACACCTCTGGTTGATCAGGTCGCTGTAGGGGGTCTTCGCGTCCCGGTCCGGGTTGACGCACACCAGCGGCGTGCCCGTGCCCGGATCCTTGACGAGGTTGTCGGCCGGACAGCCGGACAGCAGGTCCTCCGCGCAGCCCGCCACCGCGCACGCCCCGCTCGGCGGCGGTGCCTCGCCGTCGGGCGTGATGGTGACGGGTGCCGCGACGGCGTTGACGTAACTGACGTCGTACCAGGGCGCCAGGGAATCGGCCGGATCGAAGTTGAACTCGGCGAGTCCCGTGGGCTGTTCGCCCGTGGAGCAGCGGTCCGCGAACGGTCCGCAGTCACCGACGGCACAGTGGAACGTACTGCCCTCCTCGCCGCCGCAGCCCTGGCGGGCGAAGAAGGTGCCACGCCAGTGACCGGCTCCCTCGCGCTCGGGGACGGTGACGGTGGCGGACTGGCCCGGGTCCAGCACCGGCAGGCCGGTGAGCGCGGCCGAGCCGTCGGCGTTGACCGTACTGCCGACCCAGATACGGCCGGCTGTCCGGTTCTGGAGGGTGACGGTGTGCTCGGCGGTGCCGACATCGGCGGCGGGTCTTCCGTGGAGGTCTCCGCCGCCGGAGCGATGCCGCTGGATCGCCACGGCCGTGCCGGTCACGCCGACGACGACCAGGAGCAGGGCCAGGAGTAACGAGGTGCGTCTGCGCATGGAACGTGTGCCTCTCCATCGGGCGGGCGCTGAATCGGCGATCGGATCGTCGCCGCGGGCACGACGGACGGACGGGGTGGATGGTTCACCCGGTGGTGGATGTCAGACCCGTCGCGCCTTCGGGGTGGTCGTGTTCGTGTTCCGTCCGGTGTGCACGGGGGTGGAACCTGAGAGGGAGGCGGCACCGCGGGAGGTGGAGGCCGAGTGGGTGGAGGCGATCGAGTCGAGTGCGGCCCTGCGCCCCGCCTCGCTGAGCAGGGGCCGCGGCTCGTTCGCCGCCGTGAGCGCGGGACTGGAAGGCGGGGACACGGGCGTCATGGGGCTGAGGAGAGCGAAGGGCACGGGGTCGTGGCTCCCGAACAGCGAGGTGGTCTCGGCCATGGGGAAGGCGTGGCCGTGGATCGACGGTTCCCGGTCCAGGTCGCCGAAGCCGGTGTCGTTCCACGCGCGGACGGCCTGCCCGGCCTGCTGGACGGGGGTGGGCGTCGGGCTCTCGGGGACGGCCGTGACTCGTTCGAGTCGCGCCTCCTGGGCAGCCTGGAAGCCGATGGCGTCACTGAGCTGATGCCGGCCCGGATCGCGGGAGTCTTCGGTGCTCTGGGCGTACCGCGCGCGCTGGGCCGCCTGGAAGGCATGGCCGTCGCTCATCTCGGTCTCGCCCGGAAGCTCGAAACCACTCCCGACCGACGATGCGACCGAGCCCCGCCGACCGGGCGCCCGGCGTTCCCAGAGCGCTCGGGCGCGCTCGGTCTGCTCCCGGTCCTGGGCCACGGTGGCGGTCCGGGCGGTGGTCACAGCCTCGGCGGCCGTGGCCGTCCTCGGTACGTCGCCCCGCGACCCGCCCCGCGTCCGTGTCGGCGGGTCGGTGCTCGGGGAAGCCGTGCGCCGCAGCTCCCTCAGGTACGCGTTGTTGGCGTACATCGCGACGCTCGGCATGCTCGCGGGAGATCTGTCGTACGCCTTCCTCCACTTCCTCTCGGTTCTCACCAGCTCCAGCACCGCGTCCTCGAAGGCCTCCCGCGCGGGGGGCGGAAGCTGGCTGATCGTCCCTTCGAAGGCTTCCCTCGACGAGGGCGTCGGCTGGGTGGAGAGACCCTGCTCCGGCGGCCCGCCCCTCATCGCCTGGGCCGATTCCGGCTCGGCCCGGCCGGATGGTCCGGCGGCCTGCGACCCGCCGTCGGCCGCGGGGGCTCCCCCTCGTGACGGGGAGCGGCCGCGGAGGGTGTCGACGAAGCGGCGCAGCTCTCGCGCCAGTTGATCCCAGGCGTCGTCGGTGCCCCTGCGGCGCGCGTCGGTGCCGGGACGCCTGCCGCGCATGGCGTACTCGGTCGTGAGCAGGCTGCGAGCCAGCCCGAGTTCGGGGGAATCCGGCCGTGCGGGCAGCGTCCTCCCGGCCGATCGATTCCCGGCCGGGGAAGCGGCCATGTCATTCGCCACGGTTGCCCCTCATCCATCCTTCAACGTCGAAATGCCGGACGTACGCCTTCGGGCCCGAGACGGGCGGGGTCACGCCACGCGTGGTTCGAACCCGCTCGGCAGCGGCAGCAGGCCGGGGGGCAGCGGGGTCTCGGGGAACCACGGGGCGCCGTCGACCGGTCGCGCGGGGGCCGTACGGCGGGCGTAGCAGCCGCCCGCGTCGGGCGCGGACCGGCGGCGCTCCAGCAGACCCTGCGACGCGGACCGCCACGCGTGGGCTGCGGTCATGGGCGTACCTCCCGAACCTGTCGGCTGTGATCCGTCGGCCGGGTGCCGACGCCAGTCGGAGGAGAACAACGGACGCGGCGCGCCCCGCGGTTCAACCATGCTTCCCCGTAAGGGACTTCGGTGTCCTGCGGACCGGGCCCGCGGCGCCGCGAGCACGCTGCGGGCCCGGCCGGGGTCCGTCAGCTCCTGCGGGAGCCGCCGGGCTTCTTCTGCTGGGATCCCGTCGTTCCGCTGCCCGGAGGCTTCGGCTTCCTGCCGCTGTGTCCGCGCTTCGACGAACCGCTCTGCACCGGGGGATCGGACGGAGGGCTGGGGTTCCTGGGGGCGGGCGCCAGGGGTGCCCCGAAGTCCGAGGAGGCCGAACCCGTGCTCGGGGTGCGTTCCTGGGCGCCGTACGAGGGGTCGTGCGGCCCCGTCGCCGTGGTGGGAGCGGGTTCGAACGGCGGAGACGAGGGAGAGTGGGTGTAGTCGTTGGCGTCGACCCGGTTCAGGGGTTCGCCGAACTGGCTGTCGGAGGAGTTGCTGCCGCCGCGATGCGCCTGAGAACTGGGGAAGTAGGACTGACGGTCCACCGAATCGATCTGCGGCGTGGCGGTCATGGTGTAGCCGGAGTACGGCCCGGGAACCGTTTCACCCAGGCCGTACGAGCCGCCGT
This sequence comes from Streptomyces sp. NPDC059371, assembly GCF_042751995.1. Classification (NCBI taxonomy): domain Bacteria; kingdom Bacillati; phylum Actinomycetota; class Actinomycetes; order Kitasatosporales; family Streptomycetaceae; genus Streptomyces; species Streptomyces sp. NPDC059371. The sequence continues at coordinate 12,072 of NZ_JBHYXD010000127.1, forward strand.
AGGTCTGCCCCGGATTCTGGTTGCCGTAGTGGGAGTCGAAGTACGAGGACCGGGGGGCACCCGGTTCCTCACCGGGTGAGACCGCCAGGCTCATGTTGGACATGGTCGTCGTGAGCGGATTCTCGATCCGGTAGTCCGGGGTCTCGAAGTGCGGGGCCGGGCCGCTGATCGCCGTGGAGCCGCTGAACATCTGGCCTCCGGTCGGAAGCTGGTTGCGGGCGTTGGACATGTATACGTCCTGCTCGCTGCTCAGGGTGTTCACCGGGCCCAGGTATTCGCCCGAGCCGTGGGTGGAGACCGTGGTGTCCGTCTGGAAGGACTCCCGCACCGTATTGCCGGACGGGACCTGCGGGTTGGAGCCCGATGACCGGGACGACGCGCTCCCTCGCGCCTCCTGCGCGGAGGCGACGGCTTGGAGCCTGTCCTCCAGTGTCTGCGCCGCCGACGGCGCGGCAGGCCAGTTCTGACCGGCCTGCGAGCTCTGCGAGGGATGGCGTTGCCAGCCTGCGATCTGCTCACGGCTCGCCGTGCTGTGCGGGAACTCCGCGTCCGCGGGCGTCATGAAGACGACCTCGTCGGGGCTCCTGTTCGCGTTGTCGAGAACGCCCCTGAACCCGTCGAGCGACTGCTGGAGTCCCTGGCGGTTCCTGAGGATCGAGCGCGCCACCTGCTGGGTCTGGTACTCCCGGCCCTGTTCCGCAAGGTACGAGGGCGTCCGATCGAGAGTCATGACCTGGTCCCAGGAACGCTGGGACCGGACCGTGTACGTGGCGACTTCGTCCAGCACGGCCGTCTGCTGGTTCCGCCGCCGGACATGGAACGTCACGCCGTCGACTTCGCCCCTCTCCATCTTGTTCAGCAGTTCGGGCATCTCGATCGTCTTCAGTACGCTGTTCTCGTCTATCCCCCGGTAGACGTCCGCGTGGACCGTTCCGCGGGATTCGGCCATGAAGGTCTGGGACGTCTGGCCCCACATGTAGTTCAACGAGGGTGAGGACGACGCGCGGTCGTGGCCCGTTTCGAGCCCGTCGAGGATGGCCGCCCCGGGGGTGCTCTCCAGCGTCCTCCCGTTGTTGAGCTCCGCCCTCAACTCCGCCGGCATCCCGGTCGTCTTCGACCACGCGCCGGTGTTCTGGACGTGCTCGGCGCCCGCCTTCACCAGGGCGGAGGCCCAGGCCCTGTTCTTCTTGTTCGAGTCCCTGCTCTGGTTGTCCAGCCACCAGCGTGCCCGGACCGAGAAGGCACCCTGCTTGTCCAGCTCGCGCACCAGGTCGTGAACCACCTGGGTGTTCGCCACGGGCTGCCGTCCCGCGTTGATCTCGCGCCCCTCGAACCTCACTTGGTTGTAGAAGGCGGTCATGGCGGCGTGGAGAGCGGGATTGTCCGCCTCCCGCAGGCCCCGGTAGCGGTTCAGGCGCTCGAAGGATTTGTCTCGCCCGCGCCGGAACTTGGATTCGCTGAAAGCCATCGCGGTGTCTTCCCTTTCTGCCCGACGAGCAGCCGCCGCCCATCCGCGGCACTGCGGATCGAACGGGGGTGGGACCGGCGAATGCTCACCTGATCGTGTGCGGTTGCCCTGTGGGTGGATCCCACCGCCCTGTTTGTCTTGACAGGCAACAACGGCAGGCGCCCTGCCACGGTTCACCCACCCTCGGCCCGAGACCGGACGGGGTCCTGTGCCTTCCCGGTACGGCGGCCCGAACAGCGGTCGAGCGCTGACTGCCGCCGGGTGCCCTCTGTTCCGGTGCCGGGGACTCGCCGGATCCGTGAACCCCGTACGGCACGCGCGCGTTGTGGTGACCGGACGGGACCCGGACCTCGTGCTCCATGGGTTCCTCGACCACTGTCCGACGCGGCTCGCACCGCAGATCAGGAAGGAGCGCCATGACGGTCCAGACGCCTGACGCCGAGCAGGCGACCGCAGCGCCCCCGGAACCTTCCCCGGAATCCGCCGCACAGGCCCCGCAGGGGAGTCCGCCACCGCCCCCCGCGCCGAAGTTCATCCTCTATCTGGAGGCGCCGGAGTACGGCCGGACGTTGCGGCAGCTGACCCTGTGGGTGCACCACGTGCTGCTGCCGGTCTACGGCCGGGAGGTCACCTCCATGTCCCTGTGGTGCTCGCGCTGGTGGGAGCACCCGGAGGCGGTGGCCCAGCTGCACGGGCTGTGGCTCGCCTGGGGGGAGCTGAGCGACACCGGCTCCGAGTCCGGCATGACCGGGCCGGCCGCCTGGCACCGGGACTTCCTGGGCCCGATCATGCAGAACCTGCGGGACCCGTCGGGCGTGTTCGCCGGCTGCAAGCCCGGCTCGCATCGCCCGAAGGAGGTGCCCGCCGTCGACGCCGTCGACCCGTTCGGGCCGCCGCCCGGACCGCGGCCCGGACAGGGCTGACGGGCGCGTTCAGAACCGATGGACCCGTTCAGGGCTGCCGGGCGCGCTCCCGGCCCCGGCGGGACGGGGGCGGACCACCGTGGTCCGCCCCTCGTCCCGGTCCTCCTCGAAGGTCACGCGTCCGGCCGGACCACCCCCAGGATCTCCATGGACGCGGCCGGGGAGACGTACACCCAGCGGCCCGGACGAGGGGCCTGGATGATCTTGCCGTCGCCGATGTAGAGGGCGACGTGGCTGGCGTCGGCGAAGTAGATGATGAGGTCGCCGGGGCGCATGTCCTCGACGGGGACGCGCTTCAGCCGCCGCCACTGCTCCTCGGAGGTGCGGGGGATGGGATGGCCCGCGTGCAGCCAGGCCTGTGAGGTCAGCCCGGAGCAGTCGTAGGAGTCGGGGCCCTCCGCTCCCCACACGTAGGGCTTGCCGAGCTGACGGGTGGCGAACTCGATCGCCTTCTTCCCGGCCGGGGTCGCCTCGGTGCCGACCCTGTCGAGGATGCCGGAGCCCACCCACTTCGCCTGGGCGGCGTCGGCCTCCTTCTTCTCCAGCGCGGCGATCCGCTCGATCTCCTTCTTCTCCAGCCGCGACTCCAGCTTCTTCGCGTCGCCGATGTGCCTCTCGATCGTCCGGCGCTCGGTGTCCTTGGCGCGGCGGCTCTCCCGCAGGCTCTTCAGGACGCCGGTGGCGTCGTGGGTGCGGGTCTCCAGGTCCTCGCGGGTGGCGGTCAGGGCGGTCAGCACCCCCTGGGTCGCCTGTTGCGCCTGCCGGGCCAAGGAGGCGTTGTCGAGGGCGTGTTCGGGGTTGTCGGAGAGGGCGAACTGCATCTCGGCGGGCAGGCTGTCGCCCCGGTACTGGGCGCGGGCCGCCGCCCCCGCCAGGGAGGTGAGGCGGCCCAGCCGCGTCTCGGCCGCCTCGATCCGGGTCCGGAGCGTGTGCACGCGTTTCTCCTGCTGGGTCACCTTCTCGTCGGCGGCGTCGTACTTGTTCGTGGCGACCTCCGCGTCGTGGTAGAGGCGCTTGAGCTCGGTACGTACCTCGGCGAGGGTGCCGGGCTCGGCCGGATCGGCACCGGCCGGTGGCGGTGTCGTCGCCGCCAGGGCGAGGGCCAGGGCGACGGTCACCGCCGTCCGGTGGCCGTGTGCGCGCAGAGTCCGTCTCATCTGTGCCGAAGCTCCTTCCAAGGGCGTCGCATGCGGGGTGCGGGGCGGGGTCGCCCCCACAACGGGGCGGTGGCGTCCGGTGGTTCAAACCGCGGGTATGAACCGGTGGGACGCGCGCCCCGTTGTGCGTCCAGGTGCGGTTCGTGGACGAAGGGATCGGTATGGGCGCGGAGTTGGTGCTGCTGGCGCTGTGCACGGGGTCCGGCCTCGGGTTCCTGACGCTGGCGACACGGTCGGCGCTGGCGGCCGTACGGCTGTCCCTGCGCGGACTGCGCGTCATGGGTCAGGTGAGGCCCCGGGAGGCGTCGGACCGCCGGTGGGGAGGGCTCGTGGTGTTCTCCGACCATCTGGGGCGGGGGCTCGTCCTCGACCCGGGGTGGCGGGGGCCGCTGTGCGGGCTGCCGCCGGTCGGCGGCCGCGTGCCCGTGGTCTACACGCGGAACCGGCCCGCCACGGCCCGGCTGTGGACACTGCGGTACCTGCTGGCGCCGTCGTTCGGATGGTTCCTGTCCTCGACCCTGGCGTTCGGCACGGGCGTCGTGGTCTCGTCGTGAGCGGTCGCGAGGGCCGGGCGGGTGCCGTCGGCGCCGCGCGGGCCGGCCGGGCCGGCGAGGTGGGCGGGGGTCCGCAGGGCCGCCGGGCGGGTGAGGCGGGCGGCGGTGTCGTGCGGGGCGGCGCGGAGGGCGAGGCGGGTGCCGCGCGGGCCGGCCGGGTCGGCGTGGTGGGCGGCGGCGAGCATGGTGGCCCGTCAGGTGACGCGGGCGGCGGCGAGCGGGCCGGCCTGTCGGGCCAGGAGGGCGGCGGGCCGCCGGGTGGCCGGGTCGGTGAGGTCGATGTGCTGCGCGGGGCCGCCCTGTTCGGCATCCTGCTCGTCAACGCACAGCTCATGGCGGACCCCTACACCTCCTTCGGCGGCGGGCCGGGAGCCTCGGCCGTGGACCGGGCGGCGGCGTGGGGCGTGACCGCGACGACCACCGCATACCAGCTCTTCTCCTTCCTCCTCGGCTACAGCTTCGTCCTCGACCGGCGCGCGGCCGGGCCGTCGGACTCGGCTGCCGGACTCCGTCATCTACGGCGCACGGCAGGCCTGTTCGGCCTCGGGCTGGCGCACGCCGTGCTGCTGTACCCCGGCGACATCCTGATGACGTACGCCGCTCTCGGGCTGATCCTGTACGGGCTGCGTGACCTCACGCCCCGGGCCGCCGTGCGCCTCGCGGTCGCTCTGGTGGCGGGCCTGGCCGTCCTGCTGCTCGGGTACGGGCTGCTCACCGTCGCCCTCACCGAACCGGTCACCCCGGCCCAGTACGCGCCCCGGGTCGCGGACACCGTGGCCGCCTACCGCGGTGGTCCCCTGTCGGTGATCGGCGCGCATCTGCGCGAGCTGCCCTCGGCACTCGGCGCGAACCTGATGTACGCCCCGGACATGCTGGCCGCGTTCCTCGCGGGCCTCGCGGCGGCCGGGACCGGACTGGTGGAGCGGCGCGGCCCGGACCGGGTGTGGCTGCGACGGACCGCCGTACGGTGGCTTCCGGTGGGCCTGGCGGGCGGTGTCGTCACCGCCTGCTGCGCGAACGGGCCCCTGGACAGCCGCTGGTTCCTGGTCGGGCACGCGGTGTCGCTGCTGACCGCGCCGGCCCTCACGGCGTCGTACGCGTGCGGAGTGCTCCTGCTGGCCGGTGCCGTGCGCCCGGCGGCGGCCGTGCTCGCCGCCTCCGGGCGCATGGCGCTCAGCCACTACCTCACCCAGTCGCTCGTCCTCGCCTGCGTGTTCACCGGGTACGGGTTCGGGCTCTACGACCGGGTCGGCACGGCCGTCGTCCTCGCGGGCTGTGTCCTCCTGTACGGCGCCCAACTGGCCCTGGGCGCACGGCTGATGAGCCGGGTCCGCTACGGGCCCGCCGAGCTGGTGCTGCGCACGGTCACGCTGGCGCGACGTCCCGGCCGGGCTCCGGCTTGCTCAGGATCACACCCGGCAGGGCGCGACCGGCCGCCCGTTCCGTGATCGCCGCCGTCTCCGCCTTCGCCGCCGCCGAGATGGCGCCGGCCCCGGGCTCCTTGTACCAGGGGCGCAGCCGGATCAGGGCGGGTCTGACCCCGGTCGCGAGGAGCAGCGCGGTGCCCTTCGGCAGGGCGCGGATCCGGTCGGGCGGCAGGACGGCCTCCTGACGGTAGGAGTACGAGCGTGACGTGCCGTCCTTGCTGCGCGAGACGCTCGGGGTGCGCACGTCGTGCTGGCCGACGAGGGTGGAGATCTTCTGGACGAAGTCGGCGTCGTCCAGACCCGCGCCGAGGAGTTTGATGGTCGCCGCGCTCCACAGCGCGTCCATCCCGACCTCCCCCCACACCCGGGCTCCTTGGCGGTAACTCTGGAGCAGCGTCACGACGTTGATTCCGCGTGAGCCGAAGTGCGAGTACAGATCGGGGAGATCGGAGATGCGGCACACGTTCGCGGCCTCGTCGAGCACCGCGGTCAGCGGCGGGTCCAGGCGTCCGCCCATGCGTTCGGCGGCCACGACACCGGCCCGCATCGTCGCGTCCGCGAGGCCCGCGATGACGCCGGCCGCCGAACCGCCCCCGTCCTTGGACAGGAGGTAGAGCGTGTCGTGGCCGAGGACGTGCTCGTCGGGGCGGAACTCGGGAAGGCCGGGGTCGGGGCTGACCCAGGCGAGGATCTCGGGGTCGAGGAGGCAGGAGACGGTCTGCCGGGCGGTCTCGTAGATGCCGTCGCGTGTCTCCACCGCACCCCGCACCGTGCCCTGCAACTGCTCGGCCATCGCGCCGAGCCCGACCTGGCGGAGCAGGTCGATCGGGGTGCGGTCGGCGGGGTCGGCGAGCCAGGCGAGGAGTTCGGTCAGCGGGGTCCTGCCGCGTGCGGCGGCGAGGAAGAGCGCGGTGAGCGTGTTCTGGGCGGCCGAGATCCAGAAGTCCTTCTTCGCGCTGTCGTCGTTGACGGACGCGACGAAGTGGCCGGCCATCCGGCGGGCGCCCTCGATGGTGTGGCACTCGCCGAGGATGTTCCACCACATCGCGCGCGGGGTGTGGGCGATGCCCTGCGGGTCGAACGTCCAGACCGTGCCCGCCTTCGCGCGTTCGGCGCGGGTGACGGCGTACACGTCGGCCTTGTTGGACGTCAGCAGGACGGCACCCTGGGCGCGCAGCACCCGGGGGACGGCGATGCCGGTCGACTTGCCGGCGCGGGGCGCCATGAGGTCGAGTTCCACGTCCTCGTAGCTGCTGCGCAGCTCGGGGCCCTTGGGCTCCAGGTCGCCGAGGAGGTTGCCGGTCTCGTCCGGGTGCACCTGGTCGCGGCCCGTGAGTCCGGGGCGCAGGTCGCGGGCGCGGGCCTCGATGCCCTTCGGGCACATCGCGGCGAGTTCCCGCCGCCCGGCCAGGCCCTTGGGGCGGGCCGAACGGTCCATGAGGAGGCGTACGACGACGGCGACGGGCAGCGTCACCAGCGCGAGCAGCCCGGCCATGCCCCCGTAGACGGCGGCGGCCGGCGCCTCGGGCCACAGGCCGTCCGGCCCGTCGGAGACCAGGCGGGTGACGGTGGACAGGGCGAACGGCGGGGCGGCCCAGCCGCTGCCGGAGAGCCCGGACCCGAGGGTGCCGCCGGACCAGACGACCGTGAACACCAGCAGGCCGGTGCCGGCGAGGGCGACGACGGCCCACGGCAGCAGGTCGTGCGGGTCGGTCCCGCCGCGGGGGGCGCTCACGCGGTCCACCGCCCGGCCGCCGCCTCGGTTCCGGGGGCGCCGGGGTCGCCGTGGGCTCCGGGGATGCCGGGGAATCCGTGGACACCCTCCCGCGCGGCCCGTGCCACCTGCTCCGCGGCGCGGGCGGCCGCCTTCTCGACGGGGTCCTCGTTCGGCGTCCAGCGGGTGTTGGTGTTGTGCAGCCGGCGCTCCGCGTCGGTGATGGCGACCTTGATGGGGATGCCGGGGCGGCCGCCGACCTTGATGAGGAAACGGCCGCGGCCCGGCGGTTCCTCGTTGTCGCCGTTGACACCCCAGCCCGGCGGCGAGGACCAGGAGGACACGAGTTCGATCTCGCGCCGCGACAGGCCGACCACCCTGCCGAGGTCCTCCATCTCCGTCTTCGGCAGCCCGGCGCACACGACCATCCCGGCCCGTTCGACGAAGCCGCGGGCCTTGGCGCGGTCGGCGTCGGTGCCGAGGGCCTCGGCGTCCTTGAGCGTGTGGGTGATCTTCGCGTCGCCGAGTCCGAGCGAGCGGTTCAGCCGGGTCAGCGCGTCGATGCGGTCGACGATGCCGGAGGCGGCGCGGAGCGGGCGCCACAGCTCGTCGAGGACGGTGAAGAACCAGCGCCTGGGCGCGAGTCCGGCGTCCGCGAGGGCGTGCGAGGCGGCCACCGTGCCGAGCCCGTCCGACCAGGCCGCCAGCATCGCCGCGGCCGTGAGCTGGGTGTCCGCCTCGCCGATACCGGAGATGTCGATGCACACGGCGGGCGCGTCGGGGTCGATCCGGGTGGAGGTCTCGGAGGCGAAGGTGTCGCCGAGCGGGCCGTCGAGGATGCCGAGCAGGGAGCGGTGCAGCGGGTCGACGGCGTCCCGGTAGCGGGCGTCGTCGCCACGGTCGAGCGTGACCGCGCGCACCCGCGGCGGCCCCTCCGTCAGCACCCGCAGCACGTCGGGCAGCAGCAACGCCCGTCCCTCGGGCGTCCGTTCGCGCAGATGGTGCAGGACGGCGGAGAGCACGGACTGTTCGTGGTCGTCCATGGGCCGCCCGCGGACGATGGTGATGAGGGCGGCGACCATGTTCAGCACGCGTCCGTGGGCCTCGGCCTTCAGGACCTCCCCGGCCTCGCCGCCGATCTTCACGGCGGCCTCGCCCATGGCGCCGGGGTCGAGGACGTTGATGCCGCCCCGGCCGCGGCCGATGGAGATCACCTGGCCGCCCAGCGCGCGGACGGTGTCGGCGTAGTCGGGCTTGAGGTCGCCGAGGACGAGCGGGACGACCCCGGTCGCGGCGAGCCCGATCAGCATGCGGTTGACCAGGGTGGACTTGCCGAGGCCCGGCATGCCGAGCATGAACAGGGAGGGGTTGGAGATGTAGCGGGCCCGGGTGAACCAGTTCAGCGGGTCGCCGCAGACGGTGGCACCGGTGAACAGGTGCTGGCCGAGCGGGACCCCGGTCATCGGCGATCCGGAACCGGCGGCGAAGGGCCACATCCCGCACGCCTGCACGGTAGTGGCCCGCCACATGGTGGGCGGATCCATGTAGCCGACGCGCCCGCCGCCCACGCCGTACCAGCCGCGGTGCGGCACGAACAGCTCCTTGGGCTTCGCCGAGCCCCTTTCCGAGCTCTTCGCCGAGCCGCCCGCCGAATCCGTCTCCCGGCTCTTCGCCGCCCTCCTTCGCGCGGACGTCTCCGTCCGGCGGTCCTCCCGTGCGGAGCGGCCCCCGTCCACGGCCGTGAGCGTCTGCCGCTCCTCGGCCAGCCGGTCGGCCCGCTCGGCCTGCTTCTGCTCGCGCCGGCTCACAGTGCCTCCTGGAGTTCGTGCGGGACGAGGGTCTGCTCCCAGGGGAGGATTCCTGCGGGCAGCGTGCAGGTGAACGCCGCCGCCTGCATCCGGTCCGCGGGCCGCATCAGCACCCGGGACGCGGCGGTCAGGTTGCGGATGGTGACGCTCGCGTCCGCCAGCTCCTCCAGGCTGTCGACGGTGACCGTCAGCATCAGCGAGAACTCCACGAGCCCGGCGCCCGAGGCCTCCTCGTTGGCGGTCTGTTCCGCCGCCCTGACCTCGGAGGCCGCGCGGGCCTGCACCATGCCCTTGCCGGACGAGGCCATGAACTGGGCGCTGCGCCGGTCCGCCTCGACGATGCGGGCCGAGGTGGCCGGGTCGATGGGCCGGTAGACCAGGGCGACCCGCTTGCGGCGGGTGCCGGGGGCCGCCTCCAGCATGCCCCGGAGCACCGAGGAGCGGACGGTGCCGCGCGGCGCCAGGGTCAGCAGCCAGGTGCGGGAGACGCCGGAGTCGTGCTGGTAGCTGTTCACGGTCTCGACGGCGGCGGCGGGGCCCGCGTCGTCCCACTCCAGGCCCGTTCCGCCCTGCTGGGCGCGGGCGGTGAGGACGTCGGCGGCGACGGCGGGGTCGTAGGCGACCCGGACGACCTCGGCGATCCGCTCGGCCGACAGCGGGTAGGCGGCACCGCCGCCAGCCGCGACGAGCCCGCTGAGCAGGCCCGGGATACGGACGGCGAGATCGGCGATCACGTCGTTCTTCTTGCGCCGCTGATTCGGCGGGACGCCGTAGGTCAGCGTGACGTAGGTGTGCATCTCGGACGACGCGCTCGGGTACCGCTCCACGACCTCCTCCATGACCGCGCGGGCGGCCGGCGGAGCGTCGGGGTGGATGCGGGGCAGTACCTCGTGGGCGAGCCGGGTGCCCGGGTCGGGGGCGGTCTCCACGATCACGGTGGCGCCCTTCAGGCCGGGTTCGTGGGCCAGCCGGGCCAGCCACTCGCCCCACAGCGCGACCCATACGTCGACCTGGTCGGGGTCGATGAGCGAGCCGCCGTCGGGGTCGCAGCCCAGGACGATCGTGTACAGGTTGCGGACCGGGTGGTGCAGCACGCCGAACGGGCGGTCGTAGGCGTCCCGGCCCTCGGTCGCGGTGACCTTGTTGAGCAGGCCCGGCGGACGGAACCGGCCGCCGGGGCGGGCCGACAGCGGGCCGGAGACGTAGAGGTGCGCGCCCTTGGCCTTGCGGCGCCACCACCCGACGCGCAGGGTGATCAACTGGTAGACGTTGCGCCCGTCCTGGGTGCGGATGGCGAGCGGCACCAGGAACACGACGACCGGGACGATCACGACCAGCGCCGCGTACAGCGAGATCAGCGACGCGAGCAGGGTGACGATGAGCCCGCCGAAGACCCCGAAGGTGCCGACGAGTCCGAGCGGTCCGAGCCCCGGCCGTCGTGGCCTGCGCCAGTTTCCGTAGGTCGGATGGATGACGGCTTCCGTGGACATGAGTCCGGTTTCCCTTCGTGGGGTGACGGGGGTCGGGCGCGGCGGGGTGAGACCGCCGGGGTCCCGCGGGGGGGGCGGGGAACCCCCCGGCCGGGACCGGGGGGGGCGAGAGATTGTGTGGGTTATAAAAAAAAGAACCGGCCCGCGCGAATTTTTGGGTTTAT
>NZ_JBHYXD010000128.1:0-22704 GCF_042751995.1 Streptomyces sp. NPDC059371
CATCAGCCCGTCGCCGTTGGGTGAGGCGTGACCGTCGGTGGCGACGGGCATCGATGTACCGGCACGGCCCCTCGCGCCGGATCCCGGCTGCGGGTGCGAAATTTCAGCCCCTCCGGCGTTTGAGGAGCGGGGTCTGGGGCGGAGCCCCGGGGTGGGTCGGGTAGGGGCGGAGGGGGCGAGGAAAAGGGGTGAGCCAGGCCGACTTGGCGGGTCAGTCCTGGGGAGCCAGGCCGGCTGGGCAGGTCAGTCCTGGGGGGCCAGGTGGGCCGGGAAGCCGCCGGTCGCCACCGGACCCCAGCGAGTGGGAGTGATGCGGATGATCGACTTGGCCTGCTTGCGCATCGCCGCCCGATACTCGTCCCAGTCGGGATGCTCACCGGCGATGTTCCGGTAGTACTCGACAAGGGGCTCGACGGAGTCCGGGGAGTCGATCACCTCGGCGGTGCCGTCGACCTGCACCCAGGGCCCGTTCCACTCGTCGCTGAGGACGATCAGACCGACCCGCTCGTCCCGCTTGGCGTTACGGGTCTTGGCGCGCTCGGGATACGTCGAGACGACGATGCGGCCCGAGTCGTCGACACCACAGGTCAGCGGGGACCCCTGGGGCCCGCCGTCGGCGCGGCGGGTGAGCAGGATCGCCCGGTGGCGGGGGCGTACGAAGTCCAGCAACTCGTCCAGGGAGACAGAGGTGTTCGTCGCGATGTTGGGTGCCATGCGATCAGCGTAGGGCGCGTGCCCCGCGATCGCCCGCGGGCCGGGCCGGTGGGCGGCACCCGACCTCGGCAAAGCGGCTAAAGTGCTCTTCATCCTGTGCTCGCAGTCGGGAATGTGCTGCGGAGCTCTCCTGCGCATGGCCGTATGGCCTTGCATGCCGAAGAGGTTCGTGGTGGCTGCGTCTGATTTTTCTGAATTGTCCCGTTCTGATACGGATTTTGAGCTGGCAGAGGGCCTCACTGCCGCCGCTCAGCAGTTGCACGAGACATCGAGTCCCCACGCCACCCTGCGCACCGCCGTCCGGCTGGCCGTGCGCATCCTGCCCGGCGTCGAGTACGCCGGCATCTCCGTCATCGAGCCCAAGGCACATCGGCAGACGCTGGCCTGGACGGACGAGGTCGTCCGTTCCGCGGACGCCCTGAACGCGGGCCGTGAGAATCCCCCGTACTGGAACCGGCTGTGGACGGCTCCGGTGGCCGGGATCGAGGACAGCGCCGCGAAGGGCGGCGACGGGGATCTCGCCCTGTCGGGCCTCGGGCTGAGGTCGGTGCTGTCGCTGCGGCTGCGGGCCGACCGGCGCCGGCTGACCGTCCTGACCGCGTACGCGCGGGCCCCGCGCGCCTTCGACGAGTCGGCCACCCGGATAGGGCGGCTGTTCACCGCGCACGTCGGCATCGCGCTGGACTCGGCGACCCTGCGTGAACAGCTCACCGAGGCGATGCGGACCCGGGATCTGATCGGGCAGGCCACGGGCATCCTCATGGAGCGGCTCGACATCGACGCGTCCGAGGCGTTCGACAGCCTCGTGCGCACCTCCCAGCGGGAGAACGTCAAGCTCCGTGACCTGGCCCGACGGATCGTCGACGCCAGCGAGGGCGAGTGAGCCGGGCTCAGACCGCCGGCAGCGACTCGCCCTGCACGGCCTGGATGTCGAGCTCCACCTTCAGGGTCGTGCCGATGGCGGAGATGCCCGCCTGGACTATCTGGTTGTAGTGCAGGGCGAAGTCCTCGCGGTGGAGTTCGGCGGTCGCGCGGAACGCGGCGCGGGTGCCGCCCCAGGGGTCGGCGCCGGTGCCGAGGTAGGCGAGGTCGAGGTCGACGGGACGGACGACACCGTGCAGGGTGAGCTCGCCGTGCACGGTCCAGCGGTCGGATCCGGCCGGTGTGAGGCCCGTCGAACGGTAGGTGATCTGCGGGTACTTCTCGGCGTCGAGGAAGTCCGACGACTTCAGATGCCCGTCGCGCATGCCGTTGCCGGTGTCGATGGAGGCGGCCGTGATCGTCGCCTCGACACGGGAGGCGGTCACGTCGCCGTGGGCGATCTCGATGCGGCCCGCGAAGTCCGTGAAGCGGCCGTGCACGCTGGAGATGCCCAGGTGCTGGGCGACCGCGCCCACGGAGGAGTGTGCCGGGTCGACGGTCCACGGTCCCGGCGGGGGAAGTTCGGTGCCGCCCCGGCGGGCCAGCGTCACCTGGCCGACCTCGGCCCGGCCGGCCGCCGTGACGATGGCCCCGGAGGCGGCGGGCGCGTACCCGAGCGCGGTCACGATCACGGTGTAGGCACCCGGCGCGAGGCTCGTGGTGTCGCGTACGGCTCCGTCGGTGTCCGCCTCGGCCCGCAGCACCTGCGCGCCGGCCGAGTCGGTCACCGTGACGACCGCGTGCGACACGGCCCATCCGTCCCGTGTGCGGATCTTCGCGGTCAGTCCCATGGCAGTAACTCCTTGCGATGAACCAATGAAAACCGGCCCGTGGGGGGGGGGGGCGCACCTCCGCTCAGAGTGCGCGCATCCCCACGGGCCGGGGCTCGGACTACTCGCCCGGGTGGGCGAGTTCGATGTCGTGGTCGTCCGCCCCACGGCCGCCGACGGTCAGCGCGGTCGCCACCGGCGGGTAGCCCGCCGCGATGACGGTGTACTCGCCGCCGTCCAGATCGGTGAAGGCGTACGCCCCGTCGCCGCCGGTCCTGGCCGTGCCGACCACGTTCCCGGCCGCGTCCACCAGCGTCACGCGGGCGTCCGACAGCGGACCGTGCGGGGCCCGTACGACACCCTGGACCTGGGCGCCAGAGTCGAGGTCGACCTCGATGCGGGTGACCCCGGTCCCGCCGACCTCGACGGGCAGCGCCCGCGGCCGGGGGGGCGCGGGGGGGTCGCCGCCCCGGACCACCCCCCCCCCCCCCCCCCGCCCGCCCGCCCCCCCCCCCGCGGCCGGTGGCCCGCGGCGTTCACCGCGACCGTCACCACGCCGGGCACCAGCTCGGTGAAGGCGAACTGGCCCTGCTCACCGGTGGTTCCGGTGGCCAGCACATCCCCGCGGACGTCGGTCACGACGACCATGGCGTCCTTGACCGGGGAGGCGCCCTCGGCGGCCCGGACGACACCGCTCAGCCCGCTGGTGCCGCTCAGCAGGATGTCGTACGCGAGCGGCTCCTCGTGCACGACGATCGTCGCGGCCTGCGGCTGGAAGCCGTCGGCGGAGGCGATCAGGACGTACGAGCCCACACCGGGCGCGTCGAGGGCGTAGGAGCCGTCGGCCTGCGCGACCGAGCGGCCGAGCTGGCGTCCCTCGGGCGAGATCAGCGTGACCGCGGCCTGCGGCACGGGCGCGCTCTCGGCGCCGCGGACCTGGCCGTGCACCCGGATGCCGCCGGACGCGGGCCGGGGGTCGCCCTCCCGCGTCGCGGTGGCGACGGCGGCGAGCTGCCGGGTGCCTTCGGGAGCGGTCCCGGAGGCGGCTTCGGTGGTGGCGACGGCCGGGGCGAGGGCCGCGGTGGCCGCTGCCTCGACGGCCTCGGCGACGGGCGCCCCGGTGACCGGTGCCCCGGACTTCTCCGCGGCGGCCTGGGCCAACGCGCCGGACGTCCGCAACGGGACCTCCTTGATGAACAGCACGATGAGGAAGGCAACCAGCGCCAGACCGGAGGCGATCAGGAAGACGTCCGCGATGCCGTGGCCGTACGCGCTCTCCATCACGGTGCGCAGCGGCGCGGGCAGCTTGTCCATGTCCGGGATGCTGGAGGTGGAGTCCGAACCGGAGCCCAGGGCCGCGTACTTGGGGCCGAGGTCGGTCAGGCCCTGCTTGGCGTAGTCGGTGATCCGGGTGGCCATGACCGCGCCGAGCGCGGAGACACCGATCGCACCGCCGAGCGAGCGGAAGAACGTCACCGTGGAGCTGGCCGAGCCCAGGTCGGCCGGCGCCACCTGGTTCTGCGTGGAGAGCACCAGGTTCTGCATCATCATGCCGACGCCCAGGCCCAGCAGCGCCATGAAGATCGCGATGTGCCAATACGTCGTGTCGTAGCGGATCGTGCCCAGCAGGCCGAGGCCCGCGGTGACCAGGAAGCCGCCGCTGACCAGCCAGTACTTCCACCGTCCGGTCTTGGTGATGACCTGGCCGGAGACCGTGGAGGAGATGAACAGGCCGCCGATCATCGGGATCGTCATGACGCCAGACATCGTCGGGGACTTGTCCCGGGCGAGCTGGAAGTACTGGCTGAAGAAGACGGTGCCGGTGAACATCGCGACACCCACGAAGAGCGAGGCGAGGGAGGAGAGGGTGATCGTGCGGTTGCGGAACAGCCGCAGCGGGATGATCGGTTCGCTCGCCCGGGACTCGACCAGCACGAACAGCAGGCCGAGCACGATCGCGCCGCCGACCATCGCGAACGTCTGCCACGAGACCCAGTCGTACTTGTCACCGGCGAAGGTGACCCAGACCAGCAGCAGCGAGACCGCGGCGGAGATGAAGAACGCGCCGCCCCAGTCGACCTTCACGTCCCGCTTCACGACGGGCAGGTGCAGGGTCTTCTGCAGCACGATCAGCGCGATGACCGCGAACGGCACACCGACGTAGAAGCACCAGCGCCAGCCGAGCCAGCTCGTGTCGGTGATGACGCCGCCGAGCAGCGGGCCGCCCACCGTTGCGACGGCGAACGTCGCGCCCAGGTAGCCGGAGTAGCGCCCGCGCTCACGCGGGGAGATCATCGCGGCCATCACGATCTGCGCGAGGGCGGACAGACCGCCGACGCCGATGCCCTGGACCACACGGCAGGCGATGAGCATGCCGGGGTTCTGGGACAGACCGGCGGCGGCCGATCCCAGTACGTAGATGATCAGCGCTATCTGGACGAGCGCCTTCTTGCTGTACAGGTCGGACAGCTTGCCCCACAGAGGCGTGGTCGCGGTCATGGCCAGCAGCGAGGCGGTGACGACCCAGGTGTAGGCGGACTGGCCGCCGCCCAGGTCGCCGATGATCTCGGGGAGCGCGTTGGTGACGATCGTCGACGACAGGATCGCGACGAACATGCCGAGCAGCAGCCCGGAGAGCGCCTCCATGATCTGCCGGTGCGTCATCGGAGCGCCGTCGGCGCCTCCGTGCTTGGCGTGAGAGCCCCGCACACCGGCTGGTGTGGTCGTTGCCATGGGCTTCCTTTTCTTCCGTGTTTACGCGGGTGTACGGGTGGTCGGTTCCGATACGTCTACGTCTGTCGCGTACGGGGGAGGGTGCGCGGGCGTCCACTGCGGGGAGCGGCAGTCGCCGAAGCTCTCGCGCAGCCGGCCCATCAGCTCGATGAGCAGCCCGACCTCGTCGTCGGACCAGTGGCTCAGCCGGTCGGAGAGCAGTCGTGACGTGCGCAGGGACAGCTCGTCGAGCTGGGCGTGCCCGGCCGCGGTGAGGCGCAGGATGCGTGAGCGTTTGTCCGCCGGGTCGGGGGACCGTTCGATCCAGCCCCGGTCGGCGACGTGCGCGACATGGCGGCTGGTCACCGACATGTCCACGGACAGCAGCTCCGCGAGCCTGCTCATCCGCATCTCGCCGTACCGGCCGAGCAGGGTGAGCACGGCGGCGGATCCCGCGGGGCAGTCGGGCGGCAGGATCCGTCCCATGCCCCGCTTCACGGCACCGATGGCACTGAGCTGACGAGCCAGTTCCTCGTACTGCGCCTGCTCGGCCATCACACCCCCCTTATTCGTTGCTTAGGGCAACCATAAAGAAGTTGGTTGCCGCAGGCAAACGAGTTCGAGGCTTCAGGGATAAAAAGTTGGCAAAGGCAAGTGTTGGCGAACGGAAACGTACAGGTGGGAGGGGCGGACGGGGAGGGAGATGCGGACAGGGAGGGAGATGAGGACGGGACGGCCGTCGAGGTGAGGAGGCGGCGAGGAGGTGGCGCGGAGGCGGTGTGCGCGCTGGTCGCGGGTGGTGTGCGGTCGCGTCACGATCGGCGTGAAGAGGAACCCGGCACTTGGGCAGCCCGCGCGCATTCGCTAGGGTCCGGCCTATGGCAAACACCCAGGGCCCCGAGGGCAACTACGACCCCGCGGGCAGCACTCAGATGTTCCGTGCGTTCGTCGACGAGGCCCCCCAGGGCCGGCAGCAGCAGGCGGCCGCTCCCGCGGGTCCCCGCGTGGGTCTGATCGTCGGCGTCGTCCTCGTCGTCGCGGTCGTCGCCGCGGTGGCCTGGCTCGCCCTCATGTGATCGTGCGGGACCGTGTGACCGCGCGGGAACGCGCGGGCGTACGGGACCCGTGAGTGCCGGGAGCCGGGCCGGATCGTACGGCCGTGCGCGACCGGTGAGTTCCGTGCGGGGCGGTAAGAGCGGGCGCGACCCGTGGGTTCCGTGCGGGGCGTTACGAGCGTGCGGGACCGGTGGGTTCCGTGCGGGAACGTACGAGCGTGCGGGAACGGTGGGTTCCGTGCGGGACGGTACGAGGGCGCGCGACCCGTCGGTTCCGTGCGGGACGGTACGACCGTAGGTGTCGGCGTGACCGGCGCGTGAGCGGGCGGCGTGACCCGGAAGGGCCAGGCCCCTACTTCCACTCGACGGACACGTCCTGGGTCTCGACGTGCATGCCCAGCGGCACCCGCCAGGAGTCGACGCACACCGTCCAGGTCCCGCTCTTCCTCGCACCGGCGGCGATCGGCGACGGAAGGGACTCGGTCGACCGGATCGTCGCCCAGTCGATCCCGAGCGCCCCGATGATGTGCGTCCCGAAGGTCACCGTGCCCGAACGGACCGCCGTACCACCGGTGTTGCTGAAGGAGAGGGTGACCTTCTCGCACCACCGCCGATCGGTGGCCGCGCGCGTGGGCTCGCTCACGGCGAGCGCGGCGGGCCGGGCACTCGCCGTCGGGGCGGGCGCGGGCGGCGTCGAAGAACTTCCCGAACTTCCGCCCGTACGGCCAGAGTCGGCACCGGAGGATGAACCGGTCGACGAGCCGGCAGATGAACCGGCAGACGAACCGGAGGACGAAGAGGACCCTCCGTCGGCGCCGGTTCCCGTGCCTCCTGAACCGTCCGTCCCGGTCCCGGTCCCGGAGCCGGCCTCGCCGGCACTCGAGCCGACCGAGCCGGCGGAACCGGCCGTCGAACCGGCCGAGCCGTTCGCGGCACCCGTGCCGTCCGTCGAGGCCCCGCCGCCCGGACCGGTGGCCGAGGGCTCCTTGCCGGACCCGGAACTCCCCCTGCTCCCGCTGTGGTTGGAGCCGTCCAGGGGTGCCAGGGACACCTCCCCCGACGGCGCCACCGCCACCCCCGACGCCCGCGGGGAGCCGTCCGCGGCCCCGACGGCGGCATAACCGCGGTCCTCGCCGCTCCCGCACGCGGCCAGCAGCCCGCCCAGACACAGCACGGCCGCCGAGGTGCTCACCAGGAGACCTCGGCGACCGTTTGTCGATCCGTGACGCATCGGCTCGTGACGCATCGCGCCAGTGTGGCTGACGATCCGTCAATTATGAACCCCGCGTGGGACGGTCAGTCGGAGATGAGGCCCTCGCGGAGCTGCGCCAGCGTGCGGGTGAGCAGCCGGGAGACGTGCATCTGGGAGATGCCGACCTCCTCGCCGATCTGCGACTGGGTCATGTTCGCGAAGAAGCGGAGCATGATGATGCGACGCTCGCGGGGCGGCAGCTTGGCGAGCAGCGGCTTGAGCGACTCGCGGTACTCCACGCCCTCCAGCGCGGTGTCCTCGTAGCCGAGGCGGTCCGCGAGGGAGCCCTCGCCGCCGTCGTCCTCGGGGGCGGGTGAGTCGAGCGACGACGCCGTGTACGCGTTGCCGACGGCGAGGCCGTCGACCACGTCCTCCTCGGACACCCCGAGAGCCGCGGCGAGTTCGGCGACCGTCGGCGAACGGTCGAGCTTCTGCGAGAGCTCGTCACTGGTCTTGGTGAGGGCGAGCCGCAGCTCCTGGAGCCGGCGCGGAACGCGGACGGACCAGGAGGTGTCACGGAAGAACCGCTTGATCTCGCCGACGACGGTCGGCATCGCGAAGGTCGGGAACTCGACACCGCGTTCGCAGTCGAAGCGGTCGATCGCCTTGATCAGGCCGATGGTGCCGACCTGGACGATGTCCTCCATCGGCTCGTTGCGGGAGCGGAAGCGGGCCGCCGCGTACCGGACGAGCGGGAGGTTGAGCTCGATGAGGGTGTCCCGGACGTAGCCGCGCTCAGGGCTGTTCTCGGCGAGTGCCGCCAGCCGCAGGAACAGGGAGCGGGACAGGGTCCGGGTGTCGATGGCGCCCGAGGACTCGGGGACCAGAGCGGCTACCGGGGCCTCGGCGGCAGGGACGTCGTGAAGCGAGGCGTGCGCCTCGGGCACTGCGTCGCTCTTCGTGAGCGTGAGCACCTTCGAGCTGCCCTGATCTGCGGACATGCCACCCCCTTTGGGTCGCGGACGGTCGCGGCAGTCGCTCCCGTCGGAGGAACGCAGCCTCCACCTGAATACCGGAGGCGGGGCCGCGGCAAACGCGCTGCCGGAAGAATGTCACATGTCGGCAACACGCTGTAGAGACTTGTCGACATGTAGAGGGTGGATCGGCCCTGGAAAAAGGGGGTCTGACAGATAATCAGCGCTGAACTGACGTAAAAAACAACCTTGGGCGATTAGCTCTTTCCGGTCACGCCTCGATCCTGTTTGCGGATCGAAGACGCGCGAAGCTGCGGGCGAGGAGCCTTGACACATGCATCTGGGAGACACCCAGCTCCGCGCTGATCTGTGACTGGGTGAGGTTGCTGTAGTAGCGGAGGAGCAGGATCCGCTGTTCGCGTTCGGGCAGTTGTACGAGAAGGTGCCGTACGAGGTCGCGGTGTTCGACTCCGTCGAGCGCCGGGTCCTCGTAGCCGAGCCGGTCGAGCAGCCCCGGCAGTCCGTCGCCCTCCTGGGCCGCTTCGAGGGACGTCGCGTGGTACGACCGTCCGGCCTCGATGCAGGAGAGCACCTCCTCCTCGGTGATGCGCAGCCGTTCGGCGATCTCCGCGGTGGTGGGCGAGCGCCCGAAGGCGGTCGTCAGGTCCTCGGTGGCGCTGTTCACCTGCACCCACAGCTCGTGCAGCCGGCGCGGTACGTGCACGGTGCGAACGTTGTCACGGAAGTACCGCTTGATCTCGCCGACGACCGTCGGCATCGCGAAGGTCGGGAACTGCACGCCCCGGTCCGGGTCGAAGCGGTCGATGGCGTTGATCAGGCCGATGGTGCCGACCTGGACCACGTCCTCCATCGGCTCGTTGCGGGAGCGGAAGCGGGCCGCCGCGTAGCGGACGAGCGGCAGGTTCGCCTCGATCAGGGCGCCGCGGACCCGGTTGTGCTCCGGGGTGCCCGGCTCCAGCACCTTGAGTTCGCCGAAGAGCACCTGGGTGAGGGCCCGGGTGTCGGCGCCCCGGCGCCGCTCCTGAGGGGCCTCCTGGACCGGTTCGGGGGCGGCCGGGGGGCCCTGGGCGCCCGGTGCGGCGTTCGGTGCCGTGGTCTGCGTCATGGACTGTGCCGGGGGTGACGGCGGGGCGGAGGCGAGGGCCGTCGCCCGGTTCTGGGCCGGGGCTTCCTCCTGGGGCGGCGCAGTACTGGCCGACACGGTCAACGCCACCTCTTCGTTCGTCAACGATCCGTCGACGTATCCGTCAACTCATCCGTCAAAAGCGGTCATAGCATCACAAGACATGTGCACTGTGTGCAAGCACCGCATAACGCCGTGTTGAGGGTGAATTGGAGGTGAGTTGGGGTTCAAGACGTCGAAAACCCCTGACCGGTTGCGGTCAAGGGCTCGGTAAGAGTGTGCGATCAAAAATGGTCAGAACGGGTAGTCGGCGATCACCCAGGTGGCGAACTCGCGCCAGAGAGCGACGCCGGCCGTGTGGGCCGGGTGCTCCAGGTAGCGCTTGAGGGCGTCGGCGTCCTCGACGGCGGCGTTGATGGCGAAGTCGTACGCGATGGGCCGGTCGCTGATGTTCCACTCGCATTCCCAGAACCGCAGCTCGGGGATCTGCTCGCCGAGCGCACGGAAGGCGGCGACGCCCTCGACGACGCGGGGCTCGTCGCGCCGGACGCCGTCGTTGAGCTTGAAGAGGACCAGATGGCGGATCACGGGTACTCCCTGGTGATGAGGTGGTTCTTCGCTCGGTCACGCCCTTCGGGGGACGCGCCTCGCTCCGTCGGGCCTGCTCGGTGCCGGGTGTACGGAGTCCCCGGCGCGCCGGCGTCGGTGCCTGACGTCAGTTCTTCGCTCCGTCGGCGACCCAGGTCATGAAGTCGCCTATCGCCCCGGCGGCGCTCGATATGCCCTCGAACGCTATCTGTACGTAGTCGGCGGCCTTGGCCGGATCCGTGATGATCACGTAGAGCGCGAAGACCACCAGCACGTAGATGGCGATCTTCTTCGAATTCACCGCCATCGCGGCCTCCCCTGTGACTCCTGCGCCCGTCGGCCCCCTGCTGCCGGCGGTGAGTGTAACCTTCACGCCGCCTTTAAGGACCAACGGCCCGCTGGTAGAGGTCCTTTGCGGGGCCTGAGCGGCGTTCTCGCGGCCCAGGATGGAAGGGAGCCCCGGCAGGAACCGTCAGGAGTCCACGGGGCCCGGAGGGACCCCACTGCGGGGTCCTCGCCGCCCGACTTCCCCCGAGACGGCGGCGTGGACTTGCGGGTCCCTTCGAGGGGGAAGCGGGCGCCCCCGAATTGCGCCCCTTCCCCCTCCGCCCTTCAACTGGCCACGGATCGGTTCTCGGACGAGCTAGGAATGCAGGACGTAGTCTTCGCCGCCGTAGAGGGATTCGTAGTGGATCTCGATCCGGAGCCGTCGCAGAACCAGATCACCGAAGTCGGAGTCTTGATCGCGCTCGAAGGGGGCAAGCCGCAGTAGGAAAACACTCTGCCCCGCCAGGATCACGGTTCCGCCGGGTAGTCCGTACTTCTGCACACCGTCTCGCATCTGACCCAGGACGCGGTCGAAGACCGATGGCTGGTCCAAGTCCGGCATTGATCAGTTCGATCCCCGATTGGCGAGCCACGCCATCCTTGATCTGCCGCTGCTGGAGAAGGGGACGCACCGAGTGCTTGTTGTGGATCACGTTCAGTCTCGATTGGACTATGGACACGTAGAGCGATCCCAACGCGATCAAGGTAGCTGCCGCAGCGGTCACCGATTCCGCACTCATCGCGCCCCCAAGGTGTGCCGTCTTGCAAGCAGCCTTACCCGACCGCCTTGCGCGTCACCCTGCTTTGAGGCCTTTCACGCCTGGCAT
This sequence comes from Streptomyces sp. NPDC059371, assembly GCF_042751995.1. Classification (NCBI taxonomy): domain Bacteria; kingdom Bacillati; phylum Actinomycetota; class Actinomycetes; order Kitasatosporales; family Streptomycetaceae; genus Streptomyces; species Streptomyces sp. NPDC059371. Next base: position 11,225 of record NZ_JBHYXD010000128.1, read on the forward strand.
CTCAAGGTCGAAGGCCCCACGCTTCCAGCGCCGCGATCACGACTGCCGGGTCACCCTCGAACACAGATGAGGTTCGTGTGGGTCAGCGGCATCCTCTTGGGCCGGCCCGACCGAGACGGAGCAGCACGAAGGGCCCGATCCATTGGATCGGGCCCTTCGTCTACCTGCGGTAGCGGAGGGATTTGAACCCTCGGTGACTTGCGCCACACTCGCTTTCGAGGCGAGCTCCTTCGGCCGCTCGGACACGCTACCGAGGGAGACCCTACCCCAAGGTGACCCGTGGTCTGAAATCGTTTCGGCGGCCCGGTCAGCGGTCGCGGAAGAAGTCGGTCAGCAGTGCGGCGCAGGCGTCGGCGAGAACGCCCTCGATCACTTCGGGCCGGTGATTGAGCCGCCGGTCCCGGACGACGTCCCAGACGGATCCGGTCGCGCCGGCCTTCTCGTCGCGGGCGCCGTAGACCACCCGCTCGACACGGGACTGGACGAGCGCGCCCGCGCACATCGTGCAGGGCTCCAGGGTGACAACGAGCGTGCACCCGGACAGCCGCCACTCTCCGAGTCTCGCGGCGGCCCGGCGCAGCGCGAGGACCTCGGCGTGCGCGGTCGGGTCGCCGGTGGCCTCGCGTTCGTTGTGCCCGGCCGCCAGCACGGTCGTCCCGTCCGGGGACAGCACGACGGCACCGACGGGAACGTCCCCGCCCCGGACGGCCAGCCGTGCCTCGTCCAGGGCGAGCCGCATCGGGGCCCGCCACCGGTCGCGTACGGGATCGGGCGGCGGGGGTACCTGACGCGGGGTGCTCATCCGGGGAACGTAGCGGAATCCCGCCGGGTGCGGCGGACGGCACGGAGACGGTGAGCGGCGGACGGCAGGCGAAGGTCCGGCCCGCTGGATCGGGCCGGTTCGCCGGTATGGGGGCAGGGGCGCGGGCGAGGGTGGCCGGGCCCGCCGTTTCCGGAGGCCCTGACCTGTTCCGGAGGTCCTAGCGGACGGTCTCCAGGACCTCTGCCGCTCCCAGGGCCTCGGCGATCGTGCCGAGCGCGTCGCCTTCGTCCAGGGCCAGCAGTTCCTTCTCGCTCACTCCGAGGTCCGCGAGGATGTAGCGGTCCCCGACGGGGCTGTGCGAGACGGCGTCCCCGGACACGCTCACCTGGTCCTCGTCGTCGTCCTCGGAGTCCCCTGGTTCACCGTCCTCGGTGCCGTCCAGATCGAGGGAGTCCAGGTCGGCGTCGTCGTCGCCGGGCTCCCGTCCCAGTAGTTCGTCCGTGAGCAGGATCTCGCCGTACGAGCTGCGGGCGGCAGCGGCGGCGTCCGAGACGTAGATACGAGGATCCTCCTCGCCGTCCACGCGGACGACGCCGAACCACGCGTCCTCCTGCTCGATGAGCAGGAGCACCGTGTCCTCGTCCGAGACCTCACGGGCCAGATCGGTCAGATCCGACAGGGTTTCCACATCGTCGAGCTCTGTATCGCTCGCTTCCCACCCGTCTTCGGTGCGCGCGAGCAGTGCGGCGAAGTACACCGTGACCCTCCCACTGGTCATAGGTGTGCCGGTTGGGGTTCCCCCCGGCGGAGGCTGTGGGCGAGGAGTGCTGCTGCTCCGAGTCCCGCCCACTCGGAATCGTGGCAGAAAGACAGCGTTCAGGGGACGTCTTCGGCCTGCTGTGTCCGCCTCTTTTGATCGCTAACAGCGGATCGTACGCGGATGCCCGCGCCGTGTGGACACCTCCTCGCCCGACACGTCCGCCACACGGCCCCTCGTGAGGCGGGCGCGGCCCGGTTCCGCGGCGGGCGCGCGGCCGGGTTCGTCCGCCCGCGCGCCGAACGGCGAGCGGGCGCGTCCCCTTGTCGGGGCGGGGGTGCCACGGGTGCCGGCGCGGCTCTGCCGCGGGAGCGGGACCGGCTCTTCCGCGCCGAACCCCTCCGTGGGCGTGTCGACCTGGTGGCGGCGCGCCGGGTCCGAGCCCGTCGCTGTGCGCGGGCTCAGGCGGCGGTGCGTCCGGTCACCAGCGGAAGGTGCGCATGCGCATCGCGTGGCGCAGGCGGGCCGTCTTGGCCCGGCGGGGCTGTACGCGGTCACGCAGTTCGCGCGCCTCGGCCAGGTCGCGCAGGAACTGGGCCCGCCGCCTCCTGCGCTCGGCGTCGCTCTCCAGCCGTTCGGACGACTCCTCTTGCTGGTCCCGCATCGGCACACCACCCCAGGTCCGTCCCTCCCACCTTCCCTCCGATGGATGGTTTGATGCCAGCGGACGGGTGATGCCGGGGGGACGGGACTTGCCGGGCGGGTCAGTGGCGGGTGCCGTCGGCCCCGCTACTGTTGTGGACATGCGTCTTCACGTCGTCGACCACCCCCTGGTCGCCCATAAGCTCACCACCCTGCGCGACCGGCGCACCGACTCCGCGACCTTCCGGCGGCTGGCCGACGAACTGGTCACCCTCCTGGCCTACGAGGCCACCCGCGACGTGCGCACGGAGCAGGTCGACATCGTGACGCCGGTCTCCCCGACCACGGGCGTCAAGCTCTCCTACCCGCGCCCGCTCGTCGTGCCGATCCTGCGCGCGGGCCTCGGCATGCTCGACGGCATGGTCCGGCTGCTGCCGACCGCCGAGGTGGGCTTCCTGGGCATGGTGCGCGACGAGGAGACGCTCCAGGCCTCCACGTACGCCACCCGGATGCCGGACGACCTCTCCGGCCGTCAGGTGTACGTCCTGGACCCGATGCTGGCCACCGGCGGCACGCTCGTCGCCGCGATCCAGGAGCTGATCAAGCGCGGCGCCGACGACGTCACCGCCGTGGTCCTTCTCGCCGCCCCCGAGGGTGTCGAGCTCATGGAGCGCGACCTCGCCGGCACCCCGGTCACCGTGGTCACGGCCTCGGTCGACGAGCGCCTGAACGAGCACGGCTACATCGTGCCGGGCCTCGGCGACGCGGGTGACCGCATGTACGGGGCCGCCGAGTAACTCCGTGGCTCCGCGGCACCCGCGGAGCGCTCCGGTAGGCACACGACTCCGAAGCCGGCGGCTCGCACGCGAGCGCGGCTCCGGAGTCGCGGGTGTCTCTCCGTGTCCGGTCCCGGGGTCAGCAGTTCTTCTTCGAGCCGGCGGTCGCCGGCTTGGGCTGCGTCAGGACGGTCAGCGCGTTGTCGGCGTCCTCCTTCTTCGACAGCGCCTTGAAACCGTTGCCGATGATCAGGTCGACCGTGGTGGCCTGGGCGCGGCCGTCGGTCTTCAGCTCGGCGCCGGAGAGCTGGGTGTTGAGGACGGGCAGCGCGGCCTGTCCGGCGGCCTTGGCGCCGAGCAGTATTCCGGCGCCCGTGACCTTCTTGTCGTACGCGGCCGTCGCGTTGCCCACGTCACCGATCTTGAAGCCGCGCTTCTTCAGCTCGTCCGCCGTCTGCTTCGCGAGCCCGCTTCGGGGTGTCGCGTTGAGGACGTTCACGGTGATCTGGCCGGGCCTCGGCAGCGTGGACGCGACCGCGGCGGCGGCAGCGGCGGAGGCCTTGGCCTCCGGCGTGACCTTCGACGCGCAGTCCGCCTTGGTGCCGGCCGCCGTGGCCTCGCTGCCGCCCGTGTAGATGTCGATGAGCTGCAGGGACCCCCACCCGATCAGCCCGAGAACGGTGACGGAGCTGAGGCTCACGAACACGAACTTGCGACGCCCGCGGGGGCGGCGCATCCGCGGGTACTTGTCCCCCGTGATCCGATACTGGCCACCCATGCCAGGGGGAGTAAGCATGCTCATGGGCGCAGCGTAGTGCGCCGGGGCGCCAATGCCTACTAGATGATCATTGCCCGGCGTTCAGTTCAACCCATTGGGGTCAAGCCGTGGCCATTAGTCCAGTTCAAGAACGCGCGCGTGCAGCACCTGACGCTGCTGCAGCGCGGCGCGGACGGCGCGGTGGAGGCCGTCCTCCAGGTACAGATCGCCCTGCCACTTGACGACGTGGGCGAAGAGATCGCCGTAGAAGGTGGAGTCCTCGGCGAGGAGGGTCTCCAGGTCGAGCTGGCCCTTCGTCGTCACGAGCTGATCGAGGCGGACCGGGCGCGGCGCGACGTCCGCCCACTGCCGGGTGCTTTCCCGGCCGTGGTCGGGGTACGGCCGGCCGTTTCCGATGCGCTTGAAGATCACACGGAAAGCCTACCGGTCAAGACCTTCCGGGCGCAGCCATGGCGGCGGAGTGCGACGCTGGAAAACATGTCGTAAATCCTTGCAAACCGGGAACAGAGGTCTGATATGAGTGACGGTGAGACCGTCCGGTCGGCTGCCGCCGGGACCGCTCCCGAGCGGGCCACCGGCGCCCCCGCGCTCCCGAGGGAGGCCCTGGAGATCGCGGCCGGCTACGCCTTCGCGGGCCCCGCTCTCGACCTCGGCGCGCTGCTCTGGGACGGGGCGTGCCTGTCCGACGCGCAGATCCGTGTTCCGCTGCCGATGCTCAACCGGCACGGCCTGGTGGCGGGCGCCACCGGCACCGGCAAGACCAAGACGCTCCAGCTCATCGCCGAGCAGCTCTCCGCGCAGGGGGTCCCCGTCTTCCTCGCCGACATCAAGGGGGACGTCTCCGGGATCTCGGCTCCGGGCGAACCGGGCACGAAGGTCCGGGAACGGGCCCAGGAGGTCAGCCAGGAGTGGACACCGAACGGCTGCCCCGCGGAGTTCTACGCGCTCGGCGGTCTCGGCCACGGCGTTCCCGTACGCGCCACGGTCACCAGCTTCGGGCCGGTGCTGCTGTCCAAGGTGCTCCAGCTCAACCGGACCCAGGAGCAGTCGCTCGGCCTGATCTTCCACTACGCCGACCAGAAGGGTCTGGAACTGGTCGACCTCAAGGATCTGCGCGCGGTCGTCGCCTTTCTGACCTCGGACGAGGGCAAGCGGGAACTGAAGGGGATCGGCGGTCTTTCCACCGCCACGGCGGGCGTCATCCTGCGCTCGCTGACGGCCTTCGAGGCGCAGGGCGTGAGCCCCTTCTTCGGGGAGCCGGAGTTCGACACGGGCGAGCTGACGCGGCTGGCGCCGGACGGCCGGGGCGTGGTGTCGGTCCTCGAACTGCCCGCCGTGCAGGACAGACCGCAGCTGTTCTCGACGTTCCTGATGTGGATGCTCGCCGATCTCTTCCACGACCTCCCGGAGGTCGGCGACGCGGACCGGCCGAAGCTCGTCTTCTTCTTCGACGAGGCCCATCTGCTCTTCAGCGACGCGTCGAAGGCGTTCCTGGACTCGATCACGCAGACCGTCCGGCTCATTCGCTCGAAAGGGGTCGGCGTCTTCTTCGTGACGCAGACGCCGAAGGACGTACCCGCGGACGTTCTCGCCCAGCTCGGCAACCGCGTCCAGCACGCGCTGCGGGCCTTCACGCCGGACGACCAGAAGGCGCTGAAGGCCACCGTGAAGACGTTCCCCGACTCCCCGTACGACCTCGAAGAGGTCCTCATGGGACTGGGCACCGGCGAGGCCGTGGTCACCGTGCTGAGCGAGAAGGGCGCCCCGACGCCCGTCGCGGCGATCCGGCTGCGCGCGCCGGGGTCGTTGATGGGTCCGGTGGAGGCGGACGCGCTCGACCGGGCGGTGCGGGAGTCGCCGCTGTACGGGCGGTACGCGCAGGCGGTGGACCGGGAGTCGGCGTACGAGAAGCTGACGGCGGCCGAGGCCTCCGAGGCGCGGCCCGAGCCCTCCGCGTCCTCCTCACGACCGCCGTCCTCCTCGCGACCGCGGGGCGGGACGGGCAACCGGTCCGACACCCGGTCCGAATCCGAGGCCGGTCCCGGCGGCCGGAGCCGGCCGAAGGAGGAGCCCTCCATGGTCGAGCAGGTCGTCGGCAGCGGGCTGTTCAAGTCCCTGGCGCGGTCGGTGGGTACCCAGATCGGGCGGGAGATCACCCGCTCGGTCTTCGGAACGGCACGCAGGCGGCGCTGACACCGGTCCCCGTCCCCCGGGCGGCCGGGAAGCGGCGCCGATGCCGGGGGAGGGGAACGGGGCCCGGGGTCAGGTGCGGGCGGCCTTCGCCGCCGCCTTCATCTCCTGCTTGTGGGCGCGGACCTTGGCGAGGGACTCCGGGCCGGTGATGTCGGCGACCGAGCGGAAGGAGCCGGATTCGCCGTACGGTCCCGCCGCCTCGCGCCAGCCCTCGGGGGCGACCCCGAGCTGCTTGCCGAGGAGGGCCACGAAGATCTGGGCCTTCTGCGGACCGAAACCGGGGAGTTCCTTCAGCCGTCGCAACAGCTCCGCGCCGCTCTCGGCGTCCTTCCAGACGGCGGCGGCGTCTCCGTCGTAGTGCTCGACGAGGTACTGGCAGAGCTGATGGATGCGCTTGCCCATCGAGCCGGGATAGCGGTGCACGGCGGGCTTGGCGGAGAGCAGCTCGGCGAACTTCTCCGGGTCGTACGAGGCGATCTCGTGCGCGTCGAGATCGTCCGCCCCCATGCGCCGGGCGATCGTGTACGGGCCCGCGAAGGCCCACTCCATCGGCACCTGCTGGTCCAGCAGCATGCCGACCAGGGCCGCGAGGGGGCTCCGGCCGAGCAGTTCGTCGGCCTCGGGCTGCTGGGCGAGGTGAAGCGTGACGTCCATGGACCGATGATCCCGCGTACGGGGGCGGGCCGCGCGGTCGCGGCCGTGCCGGCCGCCCGGCTGAACCGGGTCCTCACTGCCGACGTACGATCCCAAGATTAAATTAGGTTAGCCTAACCTGACATGACTGGGGATGGACCGTGACCGCCGAGACCTACCGTGACCCTTGGGGCATCCCGCACCTGCGCGCCGGCAGCGCCCTGGAACTCGCCCACGCCCAGGGCCGGGTCACCGCCCGGGACCGCGCCTGGCAGCTCGAGGTCGAGCGGCACCGCTGCCAGGGCACCTCGGCCGCGTTCCTCGGCGCCGAGTCCGTCGGCTGGGACCGGTTCGCCCGGCAGGCCCGGCTCGACGACACCGCGCGACGCTGCTTCGCCTCCCTGGAGCGGCACGACCCCGAGACCGCCGCGTGGGTCGTCGCGTACGTCGACGGCGTCAACGCCGGGCTGGCCGAAGGAGCCGCGCGGGCACCCGAGTTCGCGGCGAGCGGGCTCACTCCCGGGCGCTGGGAGCCCTGGAGCCCGCTGGGGGTCTGGCTCGGTACCCACATCCTCTTCGCCGGATTTCCCGCCAAGCTGTGGCGCGAGGAGGTCGTCCGGCGGCTCGGCGCGGACGCCGTCGGCCTGTTCGCCATGGACGGGCCGGGCACGGCCGGGAGCAACGGATGGCTGGTGAGCGGCGAACGCACCGCCACCGGGCACGCGGTGATCGCCGGTGACCCGCACCGCTTCATCGAGGACCCCGGCGTCTATCAGCAGATCCGTCTGTCCTGCCCGGAGTTCGACGTCGTCGGCATCGCCGTCCCCGGTGTCCCGGGCATCGCCCACTTCGCCCACACCGGAACCGTCGCCTGGGCGATCACCAACGCGATGGCCGACTACCAGGACCTCTACCGCGAGCGGCTGCGCGACACCGGTACCGGGGCCGTCGAGGCCCTCGACCCCGACGGGGTGTGGCGGGCCGCGGCACGGCACACCGAGCGGGTGGAGGTGGCCGGCGGCGAGAGCGTCGAGGTCGAGGTGATCGAGACGGCACGCGGACCCGTGGTGATCGGGGGCACCGGCGCCGAGGAGTCCATCAGCCTGCGCTACCCGCCCCGCGTGACCGCGGACCTCGGCTTCGGCGCGCTCCTGCCGCTGCTGCGGGCCCGCCGGGTCGCCGACGTGGACCGGGCCCTCGACGCCTGGGCGGAGCCGGTGAACGTCGTGCAGGCCGCCGACACCGAGGGCGGGGTGCTGCACCGGGTCGCGGGACGGGTCCCGCTGCGCGCCACGGCCAACCGCGTGCGGGTGGTGAACGCGTGGGAGGCCGGCCACGAGTGGACCGGCTGGCACGAGACGCCGTACGGCCCGGTCGAGGACGGACTCGCCGTGATGGCGAACCAGCGCGGCCCCGCGACCCCGCTCGGAGTCGAGTTCGCGCCGCCGCACCGCGCCGACCGCATCCGCCGACTGCTCGACACAGGGCGGACGCTGGCGGCGGCGGACATGCCGGCCATCCACATGGACACCCGTCTCGGCTCCGCCGCGGCCCTGCTTGACCCGCTGGCCGCGCTCGAACTCTCCGGCGCGGCGGCAGAGCTCCGGGACCGGCTCCTGCGCTGGAACCGGCACATGGACGCCGGCAGCGGCACGGCCGCGCTGTTCGCCCAGGTGCGCGACGCGGTCGTACGCCGGCTCGTGGCGCACCCGGCGCTCGCCGTCCTGGCCGACCCGCCCGCCCGTCCGGCCGTCTTCCTGCCCTGGCTCGCGCTCACCCCGCGCGTCGCCTTCGCTCTCGAGAACCTGCTGACGGCGGGGAAGTCGTACGGCATCGACCGCGACGCCGTGATCCGGGCGGCCGTCGAGGAAGCGGCCGCCGCGCCCGTCTCCCGCACCTGGGGCGACACCCATCGCCTCGCCCCCTGGCGGGCGCTCCCCGGCACCCCGTACGACGAACCGGCTCTGTCCGGCGACAACGACTGCGTCCTGTCCACCTCGTCGCTCCCCGGACTGACCGACCTGAGCGCCCGGGGACCCGCGGCCCGGTACGTCTGGGACCTCGCCGACCGGGACGACAGCCGCTGGGTGGTGCCCTTCGGAGCCGACGGCGTTCCCGGCGCGGTCCACCACCGCGACCAACTCCCCCTGTGGCTCGAGGGAGACCTCGTTCCGGTGACCACCGACTGGAACACGCTGACCAAGGAGAGCGATGACGACTGAGACGTACGCCGGCACCCGTGAGGCCGTTCACGAGCAGCGGATCGACGGGTTCGGGACGGTCCGCGTGCTGCCCGTGGACCCGCACGCCGACCTCGACGTGCTGCACGGCTGGGTCACCGAGGAGCGGGCCGCGTACTGGGGGATGACCGGGTTCACGAAGGAGCAGGTGCTGGAGACCTATCTGCACCTCGACTCGCTCGGCACCCACCACGCCTTCCTCACGCTCAAGGACGGCGTCCCGGCCGCGCTCTTCCAGACCTACGAGCCCGAGGCCGACCGCGTCTCCGAGTGCTACGAGGTCCGGCCCGGCGACATCGGCGTCCACCTGCTCATCGGGCCCCCGGCACCCGGCGCCGGCGGGCGGCCGGGCTGGTCGTCCACCCTGCTGTCCGCGTTCCTGGCGTACGCGCTGACCGGACTCGACCGGCGGCGGGCCGTCGTCGAACCCGACGCCCGCAACGCCAAGGCCATCGCCCGGCTGACCCGGCAGGGTTTCGTCCCCGCCGGAGACATCGTGCTCCCGGAGATCGACCTGCCCGAGGTCCGGCTGCCCGAGAAGCACGCCCGGCTCGCCTTCCTCACGCGCGAGGCCTTCGAGAAGGGCCCGACGGCCCCGAGGTGAGCCGGACGCGGCCCGATTCCGTACATGACCGAGACTCTGGACATGCGGATACGGAGACGGCGTGTGAACGGAAGCGGGCAGCGAGAGCGACGGCTCGGCGCCAGGGCCCTGGCCCTGCTGGGCGGTGTCCTGGTCCTGGTGCTCTTCGGCGGCGTGAGCGGCGCGTCCGCCCACGCCGCGCTGACGGGCACCGATCCGCGGGAAGGCAGCGTGCTGAAGTCGGCGCCCCGCCGGGTGACGCTGACGTTCAGTGAGTCGATCGGCCTCTTCGACGACTCCTTCCGCGTGCTCGACCCGGAGAACCGGCGCGTCCGCACCGGCGAACCCGAGCACGCGGACGGCCGTTCCGACACCGCCGGCGTCACCCTGCCGCGCGGTCTCCGCGACGGCACGTACACGGTCGCCTGGCGGGTCGTCTCGGCGGACAGCCACCCCGTCTCCGGCGCCTTCACGTTCTCCGTCGGCAAACCCTCCGCGACCCCCGCTCCGCCGCCGCCCACCACCGGCGACCCCGTCTCCTCCGCCCTCTACGACATCGCCCGCTACGCCGCGTACACCGGACTCGCCCTGCTCATCGGCGCGGTCACGTTCGTGCTCGCCTGCGGCTTCCCGGGCTCCGTCCGGCGGCTCCTCGTGACCGGCTGGTGGATCCTGCTCGGCTCCACGTTCGCGCTGCTCCTGCTGCGCGGCCCCTACGAGCGCGGCACCGGTGTGTCGGAGGTCTTCGACCCGGACGGCCTCAGCGACACCCTGGGGAGCCGGCCGGGCGTCGTCCTGGTGGCGCGGCTGGCGCTGCTCGCCGCCGTGGCCTTCGTGCCCCCGAGGGTGCCGGTACGGGACCGGGGAGCCGGCCGCGGCGTCCTGGTGCTCGGGGTGCTGTTCTCGCTGGCCCTGGCGGTCACCTGGGCCGCCAGTGAACACGCGTCCGCCGGGATCCAGGTGCCCGCCGCGATGGTCTCCTCCGTCCTGCACCTGCTCGCCATGGCGGTGTGGCTCGGCGGTCTGGCCGCCCTGCTGGCCGCCCTGCACCGCCCCGCCGAGCCGGTCCCCCCGGCCGTCGTCACCCGCTTCTCCCGGCTCGCCCTCACCTCGGTCGCCGTCCTCGCGGTCACCGGCGTCTACCAGTCCTGGCGCGGCCTCGGCTCCTGGGACGCGCTGACCTCGACGGCGTACGGCAGGCTCCTGGTCGTGAAGGTCGCCCTGGTGGCGCTCCTCCTGGCGGGAGCCGCGTTCTCACGGCGCTGGACGGTCCGGCCGGCGACGACGCGGACCCCCGCCACCGTCCCGGCCGGCCGCGTCGCGGTCCCGGTCGCGGCGACGCGGACCCCCGCCACCGTCCCGGCCGGCCGCGTCGCGGTCCCGGTCGCGGTGCCGGCCGGGGCGTCCAAGGGCGCCGTCTCCGGGGACGTACGCGAGGAGCCCGCGGACGGGGAGGACACGGACGGCCGGAAGGCCACGACGGGGGACGAGCCGGCGGCGGAGGTACCCGAGGCCGAGGAAGCGGCCTCGGACGGGTCGGCGGGAGGCGGGGCGAAGGACGCGCCCGGGGACACCGAGTACCACCGGGGACTGCGTCGCTCGGTGCTCGCCGAGGTCACCGTCGGCATCCTGGTGCTGGTGATCACGACGATGCTGACCGGGACCCAGCCGGGCCGCGCCGAGGCGGAGAGCGCCGACGCGGTCGCGGCCGTGCGCAGGGTGACCTCGAAGACGACCCTGGTGCCCTTCGACGTCGGCACCCCGGGCGGTCACGGCAAGGCCCAGGTCGAGCTGACGCCCGGCCAGGTCGGGGAGAACTCCGTGCAGGTCGTGATCTTCGGCCCCGACGGCGGCCTCGTGACCGTCCCCGAGGTGCGCCTGACCTTCACCCTGGAATCCCAGAAGGTCGGCCCGATCGACGCGGAGATCACCGACAAGGGCGGCTACTGGACCTCCGACGGCCTCACCCTCCCCCTGCCCGGCACCTGGACGATGAAGGTCACGGTCCGCACCGGCGATCTGGACGAGGTCACGGTCTCGAAGAAGGTGACGATCGACTGAGCCCGATCGACTGAGCCCGGCGGGCGCGGGCCCCCGCCACGACCGTGGCGGGGG
>NZ_JBHYXD010000129.1:0-22467 GCF_042751995.1 Streptomyces sp. NPDC059371
GGTGTCCTCGGTGACATCGACCCCGAAATCCCGTGCGATGCCCGCGAGACCGTCCGCGTACCCCTGCCCGAGGGCACGGAGTTTCCAGGCCTGACCGTGCCGATACACCTCGGCGAGGAGCAGCACGGTCTCCCGCTGCGGCCGGGGCGGGGTGAAGCGGGCGAGGACACGGCCGCCGGGCGCGGTGACCTGGACCGAGGGGGAGGGCAGCCGGCCCAGGGGAGTCGTGAGGTCGGCGGGGCTGACGACGACGGTGACGCGGAACGCTCCGGGCCTCAGCCGCGGCGGATCGACGGTGAGACGGTCGCCTTCGAGCCGGACGCCGGGCGCGGCCGGCTGGTTGTAGAACACGAAGTCCCCGTCGCCGCGCACCTTGCCGCCGTCGTCGGTGACGAGCGCGGACACGTCGAAGGGGCCGGGGACCCTGAAGGTCACGGCCCCGTCCGGCAGGGGCGTGTTGCCCCCGGGAACCAGCTCGCTCATGCCGCCGCCCGTCGATGTCGTGGCCCGTGCCCCGCGTCGGAGGTGCGGAGCACGGGCCGTCGGCCGCTCAACGGACGGTCCGGCTCCCGCGGTTCCCGCGTCCTGACGGCTCCCGCCGCCTACGCCTTCCGTGACCCGCGCGGGACCGGGCGGGGGCCGCGCAGGGTGGTGGGGGCCGGCGGGCGGAGCGCCCCGGAGGGTACCGCCGAGCGCAGCGAGCGCAGGGCGAGCAGCATGACGCCGATGTCGTCCAGGTAGACGGGGTCGGGCACCAGGTCGGTGGGCAGCAGGAGATAGGCGACCGCGCCCCAGAACACCCAGCGGGGCCCGGTCGGCAGTCCGGCCCGCCGCAGATCACGGCGGGTGCGTACGAGCCGGCGCAGGAGCACCAGCGCCACGGCGAGCGCGGCGGCGGCGAGTACCGCGGCGATGACGAGGACCAGGGTCCACGAGGTCGAATCCATGCGTCCGTCCAGAGATGTCGTCGTGTGCGCTTCCTTCCCGTGTGCCCGCTCGCGCCCCGGCTATCGCCCCCGGGCGGGGCCGTCCGGGCGCGCGTCCCCTCATTCCGGGGTGTCGCGGCGGCAGATGACGAACTCGTCGAAGACGTGCCGGCCGGGCCGTGAGCCGGCGGACTCGACGGCCCGGCGGATGTCCAGGAGCTGATCCGTGGTCATCTCGAGCGGTGGCTCGTCCGGCTGGTAGGTGGTGCGTACGGGGTAGTCCCGCCCCGGTTCCCGGGTCATCTCGATGTGGCAGCCGAGTACGTGGGTGACGGGGCGGCGCCCGCAGAAGTCGACGAGCCGGTCGACGGTACGGGTGAAGGCCGGCCAGTCCTCGACGTACAGACGTCCGGGATAGACCGTGTCGCCGGTGAGCAGGAACCCGGTCCAGGGGTCGAAGAACGTCACCGCGGCCTCGTGGTGCCCGGGTGTGGCCAGACATTCCAGCACCCGGCCGCCGAGGTCGACGCGCGCGACGGCGTCGGGATTCTCGTGGAACCCGAAGAAGTCCCAGGCGCCGCCGAGGGACGCGTCCACGACCTCGGTGCCGGGACGGCCGGTGAACTGGCCGTCCCCGGCGATGTGGTCGCCGTGCGGATGGGTGTGCAGCACGAGCAGCCCGTAGTCGTCACGGGGATGCCCGGCGAGCCAGGAGTCCATCAGCTCGTCGACGACCCGGCGCAGCGGGAAGTGGTCGGCCGAGGCCGTGGCGCCCGTGTCGATCAGGACGGCCCGCGCGGTCCCGAACAGCAGGAACATGAAGGGCGCCTCGTAGTCGATCGCCATGTTCTGGCGAAGGATCACCGTGTGCTCGTCGTAGGCGTGGACCTGGATGTCGGGGTCCGTGTTGTGCTTGGCCGAGGGCGAGCCGTGGATCCACCGCACGTCGAGGGGTGGGGCCGGCACGGAATCGTCGCCTCCACGGGCGCCGTCGGTCTGCTGCCCGGCACTGTCCACGCTGTCTCCCTCGGCCTCGGTCCCGCCGGGCCAGTGGCGGGGCCCGGGACCTCTAGTGTCGCGGGTGCGCGTGGTCCACGAGTGCCTGGGACACCGTACGGATGCTCCGGGCGATGTGCTGGAGCTGCATCACCTCGGCGGCGTACATCTTGATGGAGTGCTCGATGACGCCCTCCTGCAGGCCGAGGCCGGGCAGCTCGGAGCGGGCGGTCTGGAGTGCCGTACGGGCGACCCGTATCTCCTGCTGCACCTGGAGGTGGGCGTGGCGGGCGAGCAGGACGGGGTGCTTGTGCAGGACGGGGTAGCTCGCGTAGCGGCTCGGTACCAGCTCGCGCAGCCATTTCACCGCCGATCGCTCCCAGTCGAAACTGCCTGGGGTCTTGACCTGGCACGGCCAGTCCGAGGTGATCGGTGAATACGTCAGGGCCATGTTCATCGCTTCCGGGTTACGTCGGCGGGGGACTCTGGGGGCGGCCCCGGCATAGGGGTACCGGGGCCGCCACCACGGGTCTCGCAGGCGAGACCCGCTCGAGCACCCGGGACCCGATGCGGGTAGGAGCGGACGGCCCCCGGTGCTCATGGGTCGTGACCTGGAAGCATCCGGGGCACGATCCGAAAGAAGTATTTATATATGCCGCCAGAAGCGCAAGGACATGAAAACATTCATGCGTGATTTGTTGTGAATGATCCCGTGATGCCGCGGTCACAACGAGTGCGGATGAGACGTCCGCGTGATACAGGCCCCCTGTTCGTGACCGGGGCCCGTCCGCGGGAGGCGGGGCTTCCCGCGCCCGCCGCCGGGGCCGGAGCCCGGGGCGGGGTCAGTCCCGCAGGAAGAACTGGTGCTGCTCGGCGACCTGCTCGTACTCCTCCAGGCGCGCCTGGGTGCGCTCCGGATCGGCGTCGGTCATGGCCTGCAGCAGCGCCGCCGACAGCACCACGGGCGCCGCGTAGGAGTCGAAGACGAGACGGGAGCCGGTCCCGGTGGCGAAGGTGACGTCCGCCTCGTCCGCCAGCGGGCCGAGCCCGAGGTCGGTGACGAGAGCCACCTGGAGGCCCGCGCTGCGCGCCACCCGCATCGCCGTGAGCGTCTCCTGGGCGTGCCGGGGCATCCCGAAGGCCAGGACCCAGCTACCGCCCGCCTCCCGGGACTGGAGCAGCGCGTCGTAGGCCACCGAGCCGCCGCGTGTCACCACCCGCACGTCCGGGTGGATGCGGCGGGCGGCGTACGTGAAGTACTCGGCCAGCGAGCCGGAGATCCGCAGCCCGAGGACGGTCAGCGGCGTCGACTGCGACAGGGCCCGGCCGACGCGGATGATCTGGTCGGGATCGGTGAAGTCCCGCCGCAGGTTCTCCAGGTTCTCGATCTCGGCGTCCACCGCGGCCTGGAGCTCGTTGCTCGTGACCTCGGCGGGGGTTCCCGGGGTGCTGCTGCCCAGGGTGCTGAGCGCGATGGCCTGGAGGCTCTCGCGCAGGGCGGGGTAGCCGCTGAAGCCCACGGCCGCCGCGAAACGGGTCACGGAGGGCTGGCTCACACCCACCCGCTCGGCGAGGTCGGTGATCGACAGGAAAGCGGCTTCGGTGATGTGCTCGATCAGGTACTGGGCGATGCGCCGCTGCCCGGGAGAGAGCCGGGGGCCGTCGAACAGCTCCCTGAGCTGGGACGTGGGCGCCACGCCGGCCTCGGGCGCCGTCTTTCCCGAGGTGATCGCGGACGCCTGTGCGCGTGCCTGCTGCGGCGATGGCACCGGTGCGCGTCCTCCTTCATGTCCCACGAGAACTCAACATAGCTCACGGACCTTTCTGACCTGGGCCGGTCCGGGCGCAAGCAATGCGTGCGTTATCTGTTTCGGGCGTGGTCGCGGGGTACCCGCACAACCGTCACGACGTGCTCGCGTCCGCGGGCGCGCGTGTCTGTTCGCCGACGCGAGGGAGAGGGTTTTCATGAGCGTGCAACAACTGCCCGCGTCAACGGTTCACGTGATGCTCGGGGACTGTTCCGCGGCCGACGCCAGAAGTGTGCTCACCGTCCTGTGCGGCCGCTTCGCCGCGGACCGGGAGAGGGCGGACGAGCCCCACGACTCCGAGACCGGCCGGCCGACGGTGTGGACCGTGCTGTTCGACACCGCCGGTGATCCCAGCGGCACCGCCGGGCCTGTCGGGGAACTTTCGGGGCAGCCGGTCGTGGAGGCACAGGGTGGCCCCCGGGCGACACAACGTCTGCGGGAGGTTCTCGGTGCCGCCTTCACCGTGCACGAACTGGGCACGGAGGCCGGTGACCAGGAGGTTCAGATGAAACTGCGGCTGGAATCGAGTACGGCGCACGAGACGCGGCCCGTGTGAACGCCGGGTCGGTGGCCCGCGAAGGAGAGATCGGCGCCCGTCGCGCGGCGACCGGCTCCGCACGAGAGGGAGCCGCTCGCGCGGGGCTGGCCGCCCGGGGGGTGATCTACGTCCTGGTCGGCCTGCTGGCCCTGCGCATCGCCTTCGGCGACAGCGGCGGGCGGCAGGCGGACCGGGGTGGTGCGCTGCAGGAGATCGCCACGAAGCCGTTCGGCGCGGCCCTGCTGTGGGCTCTTGGCGCCGGGCTCGTCGGCATGGCGCTGTGGCGCCTTTCCGAGGCGCTGTTCGGCGCCGCCGGACAAGGCGGCGGCGACGCGGGCAAGCGACTGGTGTCCGCCGGGCGGTGCGTGTTCTACGGGTTCGTCGCGTACTCGGTGCTGGCCTTCGCGGCCGGCTCGCGCGGCAGCGGTTCGGGCGACCGCCAGTCCCGGGACGTCACGGCCAAGGCGCTGGGCGTGCCCGGCGGTCAGTGGATCGTCGGCGCCGCCGGCGCGGGTCTGGTCGCCGCGGGTGTCTGGATCGCCGTACGGGCCGTGATGCGCAAGTACCACAAGCACCTCAAGCTCGGTGAGATGTCACGGCGGGTCCGCAGGGCCGTCGACACGGCGGGCGTGGGCGGCGGGGTCGCGCGGGGCGTGGTGTTCGCGGCGGCGGGAGTCTTCGCGGTCCGGGCCGCCGTGGAGTACGAGCCCGACAAGGCCAAGGGGATGGACGGCACGCTGCGGTCCTTCGCGGACGCGCCGATGGGTCCCTGGCTGCTGGCCTGCGTCGCCGCCGGTCTCGTCCTGTTCGGGGTGTTCTCGTTCGCGATGGCACGGTGGCGGAGGGTGTGAGGCTGCCCGGCCGACCGCCCGGACACCGCCCGGTCCCTGTGCGACAGGGCCGAGATCCGTCCGGCGCGGGTCCTCGCCTCCCCGGCGCCGGCCCGGGTGTCTCGTGTCCGGCCACGTCGCGGGGGGGGGGGGGGGCCCGCGCGGGGGGGGGCCCCCCCCCCCCCGCCGCCCCCCCCCCCCCCCCCCCGCGTCCGTGGGCCGGTCAGGGCTGCGCGGTGAGTGCGAAGCTCTGGGCGGCCGATCCGTCACAGCCGCGCTGCGTGAGCTGCACGCTGTCGGCGGCGGAGGCCGCCGCGCTCAGGCACTTGCCGCTGTGCCGGGCGACGAAGTGGTACCGCCCCGTGCTCTCCTTCACAGGCTGCCACTGCTGATTCTGGCCGCTCGACCAACTCCACAGCTGCAGCGGGGCGTTGTCGGCAGTCGAGCGGTCGGTGACATCGACGACCTGCTGAGGGCTCAGGCGCAGCGTGATCCGCGTGTAGCCGCTGTCCGTCGAACGGAACTGGAACTGCTGGGCCTGTGTGCCGTTGCAGGCGTACTGCTGGATCGCGGTCCCGTTCGCCGTCCCGGCCGAACGGGCGTCCACGCAGGCGCCGTTGCCGGAACTGGCCAGGGAGTACCAGGTGGTCTCGGAGATGGGGTCCGCCGGCGGTACCGACGTGCCCGACCCGCCGAGCCACTTGAGCCCGTCCAGCAGGAACCGGTTCTGGGCCGCGCTCGCGAACGTCGACGACAGCGTGGTGTTCGTCGCGTAGTCCATCGCGTTGTGGCCGAAGTTCGCGTACAGCATCCGGTACTTCGTGTTGGTCCACACAACCGGGTAATAGCCGCTGTACCAGGTCTGGTTCGGGTCCGTTCCCAGCGGGAAGCTGCTGGGGTCGACCGAGGCGAGGACGCGGATGTCCGGGTTCTGCCGCAGGTCGTTGGACCATCCGTACCACTCGCTGACCGACGAGGTGAAGGTCGCGGGGAGGTTCACGGTCGAGGGATGCGTCCGGTCCTCGACCTTCAGGACGGCGGTCGTCGGTCCCCAGGTGTTGGACTTGAAGTTCCCGCTGCCCAGGAACTGGTTGTGGTACCAGGGCCAGCTCTGCGCGTCGGTGGTGAAGGCGGAGACGTGGAAGCCCATCCAGCCGCCGCCACCACGCATGTACTGCTCGAATCCGGCGCGTTGCGCGGCGGTCTGCGGCAGGTCGTCGAGAAACAGGACGACTTGGTAGGCGTTCACGCCGCCGTTGCTCAGCAGGTCCCAGTTGTTGCTGGCCGTGTAGGTGAAGCCGTTCGCCGCGGCCTGCCGGGGGAACCAGTCGTTGGCCTCGTGGACGAAGCTGATGTGGGCCGCGTCCCAGGTGCCGTTGTAGAGGGCGAGCACCTTGAACGGGGCCGCCGCGGTGCTGGCGTGGGCGGCCGGCGGTGCCGCGAGGCCGAGCAGGGTCGCCAGCAGGACGAGGACCCGCAGGACCCCGCGCGCCGGCAGGGAGTGGCTGATGCGCATCCGGTTCTCCTTCCCGTACGTGTCAGGGGTGCTCACGGGTAGCTCACGAGGTCGGCGACGTTGGTCGAGGAGTTGGACGGCCCGCCCCGGTCGTTGACGACGTGCCGGATGGTGCCCGTACCGCCGAGCGAGACGGTCACCATGTCCTTGAAGCGCACATTCGCGTTGTTCGGTGCCTCGATGGCGTGCTCGGCGGCGACGGCGGGGTTGACGTTGAAGTAGCAGTAACTGCCGAACCCGTACACCTCGTGGCCGGTGACCGAGGGCGCGACCTTGTAGGCGGCGTAGCCCTGTGTCGAACCGTTCATCCACGCCGCCTGGCTGGGCGGGTCGTAGGGCATCTCGTTCTGGTAGAAGTACGTGCGGCCGCCGTTGCCGTTCCAGATGGTCTGGTACTTCTGGTAGTGCTCGACGAACAGGCCGTACATGGTCACGTCGTCGCCGTTCACGACCAGCCCGGTGTCGGCCGTGTTGCTGGTCCAGCCGACTCCGCCGCCGTGGTCCGCGCGCCACAGCCACAGGTGGTCGCCGATGACGTCGTCGCTGTTGACGGTCAGGCTGGTGGTGGCCTTGCCGACTCCCGCGCCGCCGATGCGGAAGAACACGTCGTGCAGGGAGCTCGGGTCCGCGCTGTGGTCCGCGGAGGAGCCGCTCGGGCCCATCTCCAGCAGTTGCGCGGAGTTGGTGGTGCCGGCGTCGATCAGCAGCCCGGCGAGCTGGACGCCGTTCACGTCGGCGACCGTCATGGCGGTGATGCCGTTGTCGGGGACGAGGGTGGCGAGACCGAGGCCCAGGACCACGGTGTCGGCCCGGGTGACCCTGAGTGTCTGGTCGAGGTGGTAGACACCCGGCGTCACCAGCAGGTTCCTGCCCTGGGCCAGAGCGTCGTTCATCTGGGCCGCCGTCGCGCCGGGCTTGACGACGAAGAAGTCGGACAGCGGCAGGGACGTGCCCGCCGGGGTGCCCGAACTCCAGCTCGTCCCGGTGGAGTTGGTGCGTACGGACGGGACGAACACCTTCCAGGCGCCCGCCGTGTCGACGTACAGGAACGGCTTCTCGCGGGAGACCGGTGTCTGGGCCACCGTCGTGTACGGGGGGTTCGGGAAGCTGTTGGCGGGGGCGTTCCTGGCGCCGACGAAGACCATGTTCCAGTTGGAGCCGGTCCAGTTCGACCATTCGGTGTTGCGCGACAGCCACTGCTGCTGAGAACCGGAGTTGACCTGGCCGTCGATCTTCGTGTCGGCCATGTAGCCGCCGCTGGACCAGCCGCCGTCGTCCAGCGCCAGGTTGCCGCGCAGATGCATACGCCGGTAGGGCGCCGCCTGCGACACCGCCCAGCGGTCCGTCCCGGACGTGGGGGTCACCGACAGGTTCTCCGCCGAACGCCAGAAGTTCTGGGTCGCGTTGCCCTGGAACCAGTCCGCCTCCGCGTGCACCGCGCCCCGGATGTTCACGTCGTCGGGGAACAGGCCGAGGCCCGCGACCTGGGTGTAGAAGCCGACGTTCGCGTCGGCGCCGTAAGTGCCGGGCTTGAAGAGAAAGGCCTTGCGGGCGGTGCCGAACTGGTTGGTCTGCTGCTGGGAGAAGGCCGCGTCGAGGCTGCTCTGGATCGTCGCGGCCGGCGTCGACGGGTCGAAGACGGTGACGTTCGGGCCCAGGTCCGGTGTCCCGGGCGGCTGTTGTGTGTCCACGGCGTTGACGTAGAAGGACTGCGCCGCCGTGCCGTTGCAGGTGTACTGCTGAAGCTGGACGCTGTCGGCGGTGGAGGCGCTCGGCACGTCGAGGCACTTGCCGCTGCCCCGGTTCACGAAGTGGTAGGCGCCGCCGGCCTCCGCCACGGCCTGCCACTGCTGGTTGGTGCCGCCGCCGTACGTCCAGAGCTGGACGGGCGCGCCGTCCGCGGTCGAGACGCCGGTGACGTCCCAGGCCTTGGTGCTGTCGGCCCGGTTGCCGGCCTGGGAGTACCCGCTCGACGTGGCGGCGAACTGCCACTGCTGGGCCTGGCTGCCGTTGCAGGCGTACTGCTGGACCGCCGTGCCGTCGGCCGTTCCCGCGGCGCGGGCGTCGACGCACTTGCCGCTGCCCGCGTTGACCACGGTGGCCCAGCCGGCCGGTATCGCGGCGGCCTGCGCGAGTGCGGCGCCCGGGGTGGCGGCGCCCTGCGCGGTGGCCGTCAGACCCGACATCGTCGTCGCCACGAGCGCGGTCACCGTCAGCAGCCTGGCCGTTCGATGGCGCCCGGAGTCTCTTCGGGATCCGGGCAGGGGGAATCTGGACATGCGGGACACTCCTGAACTGGGTGGGGGGTTCATGTCCGTGAACAACGAATGCATTCATGGAGGTGGGGCGATCGGTGAACCTAAAGGTCTGCACCAGAGACGTCAAGACATGAAACAAAGAACGCCGTCAAATCGCCTTCAAACACGATGAGTTGAAGGTTCTGAGGTGGAGGACGCTTGAACTCGACTCCACGACAGGGGTGTTCACCTGCCTGATGTCTCCCGACGCCGCGATGCCCGGCGATTCACTTCTTGAAGACCCGTCACACGCGGCGGAGGGCGGCGTGTCAGGTGTGGGGTTCCTTACAAGGCGATGACATGACGGCGAACCGCACCCGCCTCACCCGCATCTCAGGGCACTCTGGTTCCGGGTCGGTGGCTCCTGTCCTGGAGAGACTCGGAAATCCACCGGCCACCGCGCCGACCGGCATCGCCGGTTCGTGTCCCGCGGCAAAGGAAGCGGCAGCCGCGGAACAGCGCCCCGGAGTACCTCCGGGGCGCCGTGCGTGCCCGGCGGTTGCTCCGCCGGAGGGACCCGGCTACCTCCAATGGCCGAGCGGGGCGAGTCCGCCGTCGCCGACCTCCCACGGGAGTGATTGCCTCGGTGGGGGACCGCCGATGACCCGAAGCCGGCCCGGCGCGGTGGACGGCGTACGGACGAACGGGAGACGGCAGTGACCGCAGGCACGGACACCGGCGCGCAGCTTGCGGCGCTGCCGCTGCTGAAGGGCCAGAAGGCCCTGGTGACCGGGGCGAACTCGGGCATCGGACTGGCGACGGCGATCGCCCTGGGCCGGGCGGGTGCCGACGTCGTCGTCAACTACGTCTTCGGACAGGAGGCCGCCGAGGACGTGGTCCGGCAGATCCAGGACTTCGGCGTGCGGGCCTTCGCGCACGAGGCGGACGTGTCCGACGAAGGCCAGGTCGTCGGCATGTTCGCCCGCATGCTGGAGGAGTTCGGCACGATCGACATCCTGGTGAACAACGCCGGCCTGCAACGGGACGCGCCCGTGACGGAGATGACCGTCGAACAGTGGCACAAGGTCATCGACGTCAACCTCACCGGCCAGTTCCTGTGCGCCAGGGAGGCGACCAAGGAGTTCCTGCGGCGCGGAGTCGTGCCGGAGGTCTCCCGCTCCGCCGGGAAGATCATCTGCATGAGTTCCGTGCACCAGATCATTCCGTGGTCCGGCCACCTGAACTACGCCACGTCCAAGGGCGGCGTCCTCATGCTCATGCAGACACTGGCACAGGAACTGGGCCCGCACGGAGTCCGGGTCAACGCCGTCGCGCCCGGTGCCATCCGGACCCCGATCAACCGCAGCGCCTGGGACACCCCCGAGGCGGAGGCCGACCTGCTCCGGCTGATCCCCTACCGCAGGGTCGGCGACCCCGACGACATCGCCGCCGCCGTCACGGTCCTGGCCTCGGACCTCATGGACTACATCGTGGGCACGACCCTGTTCGTCGACGGCGGGATGACCCTCTTCCCCGGCTTCGCCACCGGCGGCTGAGGCGGTGGGCGCCCGCGTTCCCCGGAGCTCCCTCACCCGTGTCCACCGCCGGCACCAGCCAATGAGGCCCGTATGAACAAGGCATTCGTCCTGTTGGCCGGCACTCCCGAGCAACTGCTGCCCGCGCGTGAGCTGATGGCCTTCACCCTGGCCTCCCACATCATCCTCGTACCGCTGGGCGTGGCCCTGCCGTTCATCACCCTCGTCATGCACCACCGCGCCCTGCGCCGGAACGACCCCGTCGCCCTGCTGCTCGCCCGCCGCTGGTCGGCCGTCATGGCCGTGCAGTTCGCCGTCGGCATCGTCACCGGCACCGTGCTCTCGTTCGAGTTCGGGCTGCTGTGGCCGAAGATGATGGGCACCTGGGGAGACGTCTTCGGCCTCGGTTTCGGGGTGGAGGCCTGGGCGTTCTTCCTGGAAGCGGTGCTGATCGCGATCTACCTCTACGGCTGGCGCCGCCTCCCCGCGTGGCCGCACTTCTGGCTCGCCACACCGCTGCCGCTCGCCGCGCTGATGGGCGCCTTCGGCATCATCGGCGCGAACGCGTGGATGAACACCCCGCAGGGCTTCACCCTGGACGCCCAGGGCAGGCCCACGGACGTCGACATCCGGTCGGCCGTGTTCACGCCGATGTTCGGCCCCCAGTACTGGCACTTCGTCGTCGCGATGTTCCTGACGGCGGGCTATGTCGTGGCCGGGGTCTACGCGGTCGGCTGGCTGCGGGGCCGGCGGGACCGGTACCACCGGCTCGGTTTCTGTGTGCCGTTCACCGTCGCGGCGATCCTCACGCCCGTGCAGTTCTTCCTCGGCGACAACATCGCCCGGCAGGTCTACCAGAAGCAGCCGGTGAAGTTCGCCGCGATGGAAATGGTCTGGAAGTCCGGCTCGCACGTTCCCGAGTACCTCTTCGGCCGGCTCCAGTCCGACGGGACCGTCAAGGGCGGCATCAAGATCCCCCAGCTCGACTCGATCCTGGCCGGCGGCAGCCCCGGCACCGAGGTCACGGGACTCACCTCCGTGGCCGCCGACGACCGCCCCACCGTGAGGCAGGCGACCATCGCGCACTGGGCCTTCGACATCATGGCCGGCATCGGCAGCGTGCTGATCCTCCTCGCGCTCTGGTACGGATGGTGCTGGCTGCGACGCCGTGACCTGCCCCGGTCACCGTGGTTCTTCCGGTGCGCGGCGGTCGCCGGGGTGGCCAGCGTGGTCACGGTCGAATGCGGCTGGATCACCGCCGAGGTGGGCCGCCAGCCCTGGATCGTCTACGAGCACATGCGCGTCTCCGAGGCGGTCACACCCACCGGGGCCGGCTCGCTGTGGACGATGTTCGGCGTCGTCGTGGTGGTCTACGCGCTGATGTTCGGCGCGTTCCTGGGCGTCGTGATGAAGATGAGCCGACGCTGGCGGCTCGCGGGCCCCGCCGGTGAAGAGGGCCACGGCCCGGAGGCCGACACGCCGTACGGGCCCCGCCGGGAGAGGGCCGGCGCGGCACACGGCTCCACCGCGCCGCCGGAGTCCGGACCCGGGCCGGGGGACACCCGATGACGGCCACCGTGGCCGCCTGGATCCTGCTCCTGGCGACGGCCGCCTACGCCTGCGGCGGCGGGGTCGACTACGGCGCCGGGTTCTGGGACCTGGTGGCCGGCGGCACCCGGCGGGGCAGACGGCCGCGCGGACTCATCGACGACGCGATGGAACCGGTCTGGGAGGTCAACAACGTCTGGCTGATCTTCGTCTTCATCCTCATGTGGACCGGTTTCCCGGTCTTCTTCGAGGCGGTCTTCAGCGCCCTGTGGCTGCCGCTGGCGCTGGCCGCCGTCGGACTGGTGCTGCGCGGCGCGGGGTTCGCGCTGCGCAGACCGACCCAGCGGCTGTCCCGGCGCCGGATGTTCGGAGCCGTCTTCGCCGTCGCCTCCGTGCTGACCCCGTTCTTCCTCGGCACCGCGGTCGGCGGTGTGGCCTCCGGCCGGGCCGCCCCGGGCACCACCGCCTCCGCCGACGCGTGGGCCAACACGACGTCCCTCGTCGCCGGGTTCCTCGCCGTCGCGGCCACGGCGTTCCTCGGAGCGGTCTTCCTCACCGCCGACGCCCACCGCTTCGACGCCCCGGACATGGTCGTGTACTTCCGGCGGCGCGCCTGGTGCAGCCTCGCCGCCGTCGCCGTCCTGGCCCTCGTCGGTCTCGCCGAGACACGCGACCACACCGCGTACGTCTACCACGGCCTCACCCACGGTCTGGGGCTGCTGCTGGTGATCCTGTCGGCGGTGGCGGCCGCGGCCACCGCCTGGCTGGTCGCCGGACGGGCCGCCGGCTGGGCCAGGTTCACCTCCGTGGGCGCGGTGGCCCTGGTGATCGCCGCGTGGGGCGCGGCGCAGCGGCCCTACCTCGTGCCCACCTCCCTCACCGTCCAGGAGGCGGCGGGCGCGCCGGGCTCACTGCACTGGCTGCTGATCGTCACGGCGATCGCGATCGTGCTCGTAGGACCCGCGCTGGTGGTGCTCTACCGACTCGACACACGAGGCCTGCTCGAAGCCCAGACCGACGCGGACGTCGAGGGCGGCGCGGGCCGCCCCGACACCGGCTGACGGTCCGGCACCCGGAAGGGCACGGAGACAGCCGTGACGGACAATGAGATCCTCCAGGGCCTCGGACTGATCGCCGTCCTGGCCGTCGGCTCCCAGCTCCTGGCGAACCGGCTGAGGATCCCCGCCCTGATCGTGCTGCTGCCGGTCGGCTTCACCGCGGGCGCGCTGACCGACATCGTCAACCCCGACAAACTGCTCGGGGACGCCTTCTCCCCGATGGTCTCGCTCGCCGTCGCCGTGATCCTCTACGAGGCCGGGCTCGGCCTGGACATCAGCAGACTGCACGGACACATGCACCGGGTCGTGGCACGGCTGATCTGGATCGGCGTCCTGATCACCTGGGGGGCCACCGCCGTCCTCGCCGTACCGCTGCTGGGCATGTCGACGAGTTCGGCGGTCATGCTCGGCGTGATCCTCGTCGTCTCGGGTCCCACCGTCGTCGGACCGCTGCTCCACTTCGTACGCCCGACCGAGCGGCTGCAGCGCATCCTGATCTGGGAGGGATCGCTGATCGACCCGGTCGGCGGCATCCTCGGCGCGCTCGTCTTCCACGCCGTCGTCGCGAGCGGCAGCAGCGATCTGCGCGGCAAGATCGGTCAGTTCGCGGCGAGTTCGGCCGTCGGACTGATCGGGGGCGCGGTGGGCGCCGCCGTCCTGTGGTTCCTCCTCAGCCGGCTGCACCTGGGCGAGGTGCTCGGAACGACGGCCCAGCTCGCCGCCGCGGTGGGGGTGGCGGCCCTCTGCGACGCGATCCGGGACGACACCGGGCTCATCGCCGCGATCGTGATGGGGATGGCCCTCGCCAACCTGCCGGGCGTCTCCCTCCCGGCACGCCGTCCCTTCCTGGAGACCCTGGTCTCGCTGATCATCGGGCTGCTGTTCATCTCGATCTCCGCCACGGTCACCCCCGAGTCCCTGCGGCACGTCATCCTGCCCACGCTCGGTCTCGTCGCCGCTCTGGTCCTCGTGGTCAGACCCCTGGTCGCGCTGCTGTCGACCGCGCGAACGGACCTGCCCCGCGGCGAGAGGGCGTTCATCGGCTGGATGGCACCCCGGGGAATCGTCGCCGCGTCCACCGCCTCGACGTTCTCCGCCACACTCGTGGCCGACCACGTGGACGGCGCCCAGAAGATCCTGCCCGCCACCTTCCTGGTGATCGTCGCCACGGTGACGCTGTACGGGCTGAGCGCGCACCCCGTCGCCCGGCGCCTCGGCGCGCTGCGTCCGGCCCGGGCCCGCCCGCTGCTCGTGGGCGGCGACCCCTGGGCGGTCGACCTGGGCGGCGCGCTGCGCTCCGCCGGCCTGGACGTGCTGATGTGGGCCGGTCGGGAGGAGCAGCGCGACCTGATCCGGGGGGCCGGACTGCGCCTGGCGCCGGGGGAACTGCTCGCCGCGGCCACCGGCGAGGGAGCCGAACTCGAAGGCATCACCGGCGTCCTGCTGCTCACCGAGGAGGACGACTTCAACGCGCTGGCCTCGGAGACCCTGCGCGGCACCGTCGACGGGTTCGTCCACCGGCTGGGGCCGCCCGGTCTGAGCCATGGCGTGGTGGCGCCCTACGCGAGCGGTGACACCCTGTTCGGGCCCGGGCTGAGCAGACCGGAACTGGCCCGACGCTACGAGGACGGCGCCCGGATCGTCTCCCGCTCCGCCGCCGACGGCATCCCGGACGGACACGCGCTGCTGTTCCTCGTACGCCCCGACGGGCGGCTGGACCCCGTCACCGACACCCGGACCCCGCAGCCGGGAGCCGGGGACACCGCGATCATGCTCGGTCCGGCCCGGACACGGGTACGGGCGGACTGACGCCGTCCGGCACGGACGGGCACCAGGCCGCCCGAGGGTGGGTCCGCCGTACCCCCCCCAGTACGGTGGGTTCGCCGTACCCCCGTACGACACCAACGGGCCAGTGCGGATTGCGGTCCGCCCCCCGGCTGGATCTCATGGTCTCCATGCAGCGACAAGCTTCCGAGCCCGACGACCTCGTATCGCCGATGGAACGCTCGCACTGGGTGGCCTTCGCCGGGATCCTGCTGATGGTCAGCGCTCTGTTCAACCTCCTCACCGGCTTCGTGGCCGTCTTCAACCACGGCTACTACTCGAAGGTGTACTCCCAGGGCAACCGGTTGCTGATCCTCAACTACACGGCCTGGGGCTGGATCTTCGTCGCCGTCGGCGTCGTCATGGCCGTGCTGAGTCTCGGTGTGCTCGTGGGATCCAGAGGAGCGCGGCTGGCGGGTATCTGCCTGGCCGTGTTCAGCCTGGTCGCGCAGATGATCTTCCTGCCGGTCTACCCGTGGTGGTCGCTGTTCACGATGCTCGTCTCCCTGCTGGTCATCTACGGCCTGCTGGCGGAGCCGAAGCATGTGCCCGGGGCGCGGGTGTAGCCGGCCCCTGCCCCGCGTCAGTCACGCAGCCGGTCCAGTGCCCGGTCGAGCGTGGTGGCGGCCAGGATCAGCGACAGATGGGTGAACGCCTGCGGGAAGTTGCCCAGTTGCTCGCCGCTCGGGCCCACCTCCTCCGCGAAGAGACCGACGTGGTTCGCGTACGTGTGCATCTTCTCGAAGGTATAGCGGGCCTCGGCCAGCCTGCCGGAGCGGGCCAGCGCGTCGACGTACAGGTAGGTGCACAGGCTGAAGGTGCCTTCCGAGCCGCGCAGGCCGTCGGGGGAGGCGGCGGGGTCGTAGCGGTAGACGAGGCTGTCGGAGACCAGTGTCCGGCCCATGCCGTCGAGGGTCGACAGCCACGTCGGGTCCTTCGCGCCCAGGAAGCCGACCCGCGGGACGAGCAGGAGCGAGGCGTCCAGGACACCGCCGTCGTAGTGCTGGACGTACGCCTTCTCCTCGTCGTTCCAGCCGCGGTCCATCACCTGCTCCAGGATGGTGTCCCGCGCCCGGGTCCACAGCGCGGTGTTCCCGGGCCGGCTCCAGTCGCGGGCCAGCCGCAGGCCGCTGTTGAACGCGGTCCAGCACATCACCCGGCTGTACGTGAAGTCCTTGCGTCCGCCGCGGGTCTCCCAGATGCCCTCGTCGGGGCGGTCCCAGTTGTCGGCGAGCCAGTCGAGGGTGCGGGTGACGGCCTTCCATCCCGCGTAGTCGGCCTGGACGCCGATCTGACGGCACTCCGAGAAGCCGTAGAGGGCCTCGCCGTAGATGTCGAGCTGGAGCTGGTCGGCGGCGGCGTTGCCGACCCGCACGGGGAAGGAGCGGCGGTAGCCCTCGAAGTGGTCCAGGACCTCCTCGCCCAGCAGGGGCGTGCCGTCCACCCGGTACATGATCTGGAGGGCTTCGCCCTCCTGGTCCAGGCGTTCCAGCAGCCGGTCGCGCAGCCAGTGGGCGAACGCCGTCGCCTCCTCGGTGAACCCGAGGTCGAGCAGGGCGTGCAGCGAGAGGGACCCGTCCCGGACCCAGGTGTAGCGGTAGTCCCAGTTGCGTTCGCCGCCGACCTGTTCCGGCAGTCCCATGGTGGCCGCGGCGACCGGGGCGCCGGTGGGCGCGTAGGTCAGGAGCTTGAGCGTGATGGCGGAGCGGTGCACCATGTCGGGCCAGCGGCCCCGGTACGTGGAGTTGCGCACCCAGTTCTGCCAGAACTCGACGGTCTCCGCCATGTTCTCGTCGGTCCCCGGCACGGTGGGCGGCGGTGGTGCGGCGGCGTCCGGACCGTCCACGGTGAACACGGCCACCGCCGTCTCGCCGGCCTTGAGCGTGACCGTGCTGCGGACGTCCTGGCCGTCCCGCTCCAGAGGGAAGGTGGTCTGCAGGAACGCGCTGATCCCCGGGCCGCGGAAGGCGGCGCCGTCGGGACCGACGGAGAGTTCGTGACCGGCCCGCCCGTAGTCGAAGCGCGGGCGGCACTCCAGGGCGTACTCCATCGTTCCCCGCACCGTCCGCGCGGTACGGATGAGACGGTGCCGGGCGGAGGCGGTCCCGGACCGGTCGGGAGGCATCCAGTCGAGGACCTCGCCCACTCCGTCGGGTGACATGAACCGGGTCACCAGGACAGCCGTGTCCGGGTAATAGAGCTGCTTCCAGGTGCCTTCCGGGCGGGAGGGCGCCAGACGGAAGAAGCCGCCGCGGTCGTGGTCGAGCAGCGCGGCGAAGATACTGGGGGAGTCGAAGCGCGGGGCGGCGAACCAGTCCACGACGCCCTTGGCGGAGACAAGAGCGGAGCACTGGAGATCCCCCACCAGACCGTGGTCGGCGATGGGCGGATAGCGGTCCATGGTGATCCAATCTCGAGGATCCAGGCATCTTCACTATCCGGCATGCCGGTCGTGCGCGCTTGCCCGCCCGTGGGGGAGCCGCCGCGCGGGCGGTGACGCGCCCGCGCGGCCGGATTGCCGAACGCCGGGGCGCCGGAGTTACTGGAGGGGACCGTTCCCCATCGAGGAGGCGCGCGCCGGTGTCCCGGGAGGTACCCGCATGGACCTGATCCATGTGCGCATGGTGAGTCCCGCCCGGCTGACCGACGCCGTGGCCTCCCTGCTCGCGGCGGACCCCCGTGTCGTCAACCTCGTGGTGCAGCCGGGCATCGCGCGGAAACCGGACGGCGACGTCCTCTCCTGCGACGTGCTGACCGGAGGGGCCAACGACGTGCTGCGCGGGCTGCGGGAGCTGCGTCTGGACGAGGTGGGCTCCATCGTCGTCGAACCGGTCGACATGGCGATCACCGGACACGCCCTGACGGCCGGTGCCGGCCGGCCCGGACCGCTGTCGCGGGCGCCGGTCTGGGAGGAGGTGGAGGCCCGCATCCGCGCCCAGGGCACGTACGCGCCGAGCTTCTACCTCTACCTGGTGGTCGCCGGGCTCATCGGCGCGGTCGGCATCGTCACCAACTCGCAGATCCTCATCGTCGCGGCGATGGTCGTCGGGCCCGAGTACGGCGCCATCGTGAGCGTCGCGCTGGGCATCGACCGGCGCTCGGGGCGGCGCGTCCGCGAGGGGCTGACCGCCCTGACGCTCGGGTTCGCGCTGGCCATCGCCGTCACGTTCCTCTTCGGCCTGCTGATCCGCGGCTTCGACCTGCAGTCACGGGCGTTCGAGCTCGGCGTACGCCCCGTCTCCCACCTCATCTCCACACCCGACTTCTTCTCGGTGGCGGTCGCCACGCTGGCCGGGATCGTGGGTGTCGTCTCCTTGTCCGAGGCCCGGACGAGTGCCCTGCTGGGTGTCTTCATCTCCGTCACCACCATCCCCGCCGCGGCCGCTCTCAGCGTCTCCGCCGCCTTCGGGAGCTGGGCCGAGGCGCGCGGAGCGATCATCCAACTCCTCATCAACGTCACCGTGTTGATCGTGGTCGGCGCGCTCACGCTCCGCGGGCAGCGCGCCGTCTGGCGCAGGGTCGGCCGGCGCGAGGCGCGGCCCGCCGGCGGGTGAGGGCCGCACCGGTCCGCGAGGACGCGCGGAGCGGTCGCGTCCGGTCCCGCCGGGGGAAGTGACAGACTGGCGCCATGGACGAGCGCGCATTCGACAGGTCTGGCCAGCATGCCTCCGTCATCGGTCTCGGCACCTGGCAACTGGGGGCCGACTGGGGCGAGGTGAGTGAGAAGGACGCCCTGGCCGTGCTGGAGACGGCGGCGGAGACGGGGGTGACCTTCTTCGACACCGCCGACGTGTACGGCGACGGGCGGAGCGAGGAGACCATCGCCACGTTCCTGCGCGGCCGGCCGGACCTGCACGTCATGGTCGCCACCAAGATGGGCCGCCGCGTCGACCAGATCCCGGACAACTACGTCCTCGACAACTTCCGTGCCTGGAACGACCGTTCCCGCCGCAACCTCGGCGTCGACCGGCTCGACCTGGTGCAGCTCCACTGCCCGCCGACGCCCGTGTACTCCTCGGACGCGGTGTACGACGCCCTGGACACGCTGGTCGAGGAGGAGCGGATCGCGGCGTACGGAGTGAGCGTCGAGACGTGCGACGAGGCGCTGGCCGCCATCGCCCGCCCGAACGTGGCGAGCGTCCAGATCATCCTCAACCCCTTCCGCATGAAGCCCCTGCGCGAGGTCCTGCCGGCGGCCAGGGAGGCGGGCGTCGGCATCATCGCGCGGGTCCCGCTGGCCTCCGGGCTGCTCTCCGGCAAGTACACCAAGGACACCGTCTTCGCCGCCGACGACCACCGGACGTACAACCGTCACGGCGAGGCCTTCGACCAGGGCGAGACCTTCTCCGGGGTCGACTTCGCGACGGGCGTGGAAGCGGCGGCCGAGTTCTCCGCCCTCGCCCCCGAGGGGTACACACCGGCCCAGCTCGCCCTGCGGTGGATCGTCGCGCAGCCCGGCGTGACCACGGTCATCCCGGGAGCCCGTTCACCCGAACAGGCCCACGCCAACGCGCGGGCCGCGAAGCTGCCGGAGCTGTCCCGGACCACGCTGGACGCGATCGGCGAGCTCTACGACCGACGGATCAAGGACCAGGTGGAGAACCGCTGGTGACAGTGGAGCGGGTTCCGGCGGCACGCTCCCGGGTTCCTGGAACCCGTGCCGCCGCGCCCCACGTCGGCCCCGCGCCGCGGGCGATGCTCAGCCCTTGGAGGTCCCGCCCGACGCGAGCGCGTCGAGCTGCCGGTCGTGCACGCGGCTGAGCACCAGCACCGAGACGGTCGCGCCGATCAGGGCGCAGAACATGTCCCACTGGGTGTCCCACACGTCCCCCTGCGTCGCCAGGAAGGCGTCCGCGCCGTGGCCGCCGATCACCGCGGCCGCCCACTCGAACATCTCGAAGAGGGCGCTGAAGGCGAGGCACGCGCACACCGTCAGCGGCGCCAGCCACCTGCTGCCGCGCAGCGGTGAGGTCCTGCTGAGCAGCTCCCGCACCAGGACGGCCGGCACGAAGCCCTGCATGAGATGCCCGAACCGGTCGTACGGATTGCGGTCGAGCCCGAACGTGTCGCGCACCCAGTCACCCAGCGGCACCTGCGCGTACGTGTAGTGCCCGCCCACCGCGAGCACCAGCGCATGCGCCGCGAGCAGGCAGTACAGCAGGTTCGTCAGCGGGAACCGCCGCCGGCCGAGCACCACCAGCGGCAGCCCCACGAGCACCCACACGGTCTCCAGCAGCCAGGTCGTCCCGTCGTGCGCGTGCCATGCGGACAGCGCCATGCCCGCCACCACCACCGCGAGGAGTGTGACGGGCAGGGCGTCGCGCGCGGCGCGCCCGGGGAAAGCGGGGTGCGGGCCGGTCGGTGCGAGGGCTGATCCAGGCATGGCGGGCTCCTTCGTCCAGGTGGCCCCATCGTGGTGGAGCGCCGGAGCTCCGGCATGAGTACGGGTACTCACCCGGTCCGCGTGTCATCGCCACCCGGGTCCGCGCCACGCGGTGACGAACATGTTCGTGACGTACTTGTTCGCAACGAACATGTTCGTTATCGTGAAGGAGTGACAGGACAGCCAGCTCCCCGCCCCAGCCGCCGCGAGCGCCCGGCCAAACCGGCCCTGACCAGGGACGGCATCGTCGCCACCGCCGTGGCGCTGATGCGCGCCGAAGGGCTTCGGCGCGTCACCATGCGCCGCCTGGCGCAGGAACTCGACACCGGGCCGGCCTCGCTCTACGTCTATGTGCGCAACACCGCCGAGCTGCACGCGGCCGTGCTCGACGACCTGCTCGGCGGTGTCGACCTGAGCCCGGCGCGGGCGGACGGCGACTGGCGCGACCGGCTCGTGACGGTCCTCACCTCGTACACGGCCGTCCTGTTCGAGCACCCGGGGCTCGCCCGCTCGGCTCTGGTGGCCCGCCCGTCCGGCGAGCGCTACCTGGACCTGGCCGAGGCACTGCTGTCCCTGCTCGACGAGGGCGGTGTCCCCGGCGACCGGGCGGCGTGGGCCATCGACCTGCTGCTCCAGTTCGCCACGGCCACCGCGGCGGAACACGCCCCGGGGGAGAAGGGCGCGACCGAGGCCGAGGGCGAGTGGGCGGCGCTCGCCGCGGCGGTGCGGGGTGCCTCGCGCGAGCGGCACCCGCACATCGCCGCGCGGGGCACGGACCTGCTCTCGGGTCCGGGCGAGGCCCGGCTGGACTGGGGCTTCCACGTCCTGATCAGCGGCGTCCTGCGCACACCCCGCCCCGACACGCCCGGCGCGCCGACCGCGACCGCGTCACCCGACACACCGTGAGCGTCCCCCGCCGACGGCCGCCGCCGGCGGGCACCACCGTCACCGGGCGCCGACGGTCACCCCCGTACGGAGGAGATCAGCCATGACGAACACCCACCACCCCATCGCCGTGATCGGCGCCGGTCTGGGCGGCCTCACGCTCGCCCGCGTACTGCGTCTGAACGGCGTCGAGGCCGCCGTGTACGACCTGGACGCCTCACCGGCCGCCCGCCCCCAGGGCGGCATGCTCGACCTGCACGAGGACGGGGGCCAGGCCGCGCTCCGCGCCGCGGGTCTCCACGAGGGGTTCCGTGCCCTCATCCACGCCGGCGGCGAGGCCATGCGGATCCTCGACCGGCACGCCACCGTCCGGATGGAGGACGCCGGCGAGACCGAATCCCGCCCGGAGGTCTCCCGGGGTGCCCTGCGCGACCTTCTGCTCGGCTCGCTGCCCGAGGGCACCGTCCGCTGGGGCGCCAAGGTCACCGCTGCCCGGCCGGCCGGGGGCGGCCGGCACGAGGTGACCCTCGCCGACGGGAGCACCTTCACCACCGACGTGCTGATCGGTGCCGACGGCGCGTGGTCGCGGGTGCGGCCCCTGGTCACGGACGTCACCCCGGTCTACTCCGGGCTCTCCTTCGTCGAGATGCACCTGCTCGACGCCGACACCCGGCACCCGAGGGGCGCCGAAGTCGTCGGAGGCGGCCTCCTGTTCGCGCTCGGCGAGGAGAAGGGCCTGCTGGGCCACCGCGACCCGGACGGCTCCCTGCACGTCTACGCGGCCCTGCGCACGCCCGCCGACTGGGCCGTCTCCGGCGCCGTCGACTTCACCGACACCGAGGCGGCCAGGCGAAGCCTCCTGGATCACTTCGACGGCTGGGACGAGAGCCTGCGCTCCCTCATCGCCGAGGCGGACGGGGAACTCGTCGCCCGGCCGATCCACGCGCTGCCTCCCGGTCTGCGCTGGGAGCGCGTCCCCGGTGTCACCCTGCTCGGCGACGCGGCCCACCTGATGTCCCCGTTCGCCGGTGAGGGCGCCAACCTCGCGATGCTCGACGGCGCCGAACTCGCCGCCGCCCTCGTCGCCCACCCCGGCGACACCGAGAAGGCCCTCGCCGTGTACGAGGAGGCGCTGTTCCCGCGCTCCGGGATCGCGGCGGCCGAGTCCGCCGCGAACCTCGCCGTCTGCTTCGCCCCGGACGCCCCGCGGGGTCTGGTCGACATGATGAACCAGTACCGGGGCGACGAGGTCGACTGACGTACGCCACAACCGGTGTGACGGCACGGAACAAAGGCGGCCGTCGCTCCGTCGGACCTGCCGCCGGGCCCGGGGGGGGGGGGGGCGGGCCCCCGCGGGCCCCCCCCCCCCCGGCGGGCGGGGCG
>NZ_JBHYXD010000130.1:0-22416 GCF_042751995.1 Streptomyces sp. NPDC059371
GGTGCGTGCTCTCGGCGTGCCGGCCCCCGGCCTGCGTACTGGATGTACTCGGGTCTGGGGCCGGTGCGGCGAGAGTGCGTGCCAGGCGTCGCCGGGCAGGCGAGACTTTGCGGACACGACCTAGTACTGCGACGGTTTCCGCCGTGACTGCCGGCCGGGTTGCCCGCCGGTGCGGGCCTGAGACATCACTCCGTGGCCACCGCCTGCAACGCGGACACGTGGAGAGGACCCGATACGCCTCTTCGCCTGGGAAGTACCTCCGGCTGGGGCAGGAAAAGGACGTCGACAATCCGCATTCTTGTCGGCCAGAGGCACCTTTCTTCTACCTGGCCAAAAGGTCTTACGGGCGGCCGAAAATCAGGCTTTAACCCCGCTCCAAGTGGTTCCGATCTAGACATTCAGAGGCACATTCCGGTCCAGGGGGCCATAGATCCTTGCCGTATGCATCCGCCTTGCCGGATCTTCGTGGAGAAAGCCCGAGAGACAAGACGAAGGAAGGGTCGCACGAAGGCAGGCAGACACCCTTTTGGCAAGCTTTCATGCGTCCGGCCGTGTCGTGCTCTCCCTGTTCGAATGTTGAATGAAGGAGAAGTTGTGATCTCAAGGACGATGAGGGTAGCCCGTTCCGTGGCCGTGGCGGCCGCGGCCACCATGGCCGTCACGATTGCCATGCCCACCGGCAACGCATTCGCCATCGACCACATCGAGTGCCGTGGCGGGGCGGACTACCTGAAGATCTGGTCGCACCTGGACGGGAGGTCCAGCGTGGACTGCTACGCCAACAAGGGCCGGACCAACTTCGGCTCGTGGTGGGTCGACCGCATTTCGACGGGCAACAACGATCTCATCTACTACGACGCGAACGGCGACTCGGTGCGCATCAACCGGTGGACCGACATCACTTTCCCGAGCCGCCCTCCGCAGGTCAAGGACATCGAAATCCTCTAGCGGCCGATCAGGCAACTCCCCGGGAGAGGTCGTATCGACGCGCGACCCTTCCAGGATACGAATTCGGTCGCGCGCTGAACTGAATTCCACACCAGGATCAACCGAATTCCCTCCGGATTATCGATGCAGGTCGCGCGATTTTCGCGCGGCCTGTATCGGCCTGTTCCCGTAACATTCCGGGGGCCATGGTCGCGGGCGCGCGGGGAGAAAAGAGATATCCACCCATGGCGTACCGGGGCGGCGCGGCCTCGGACCGGGACCGGCGAAGGGCCGGGGCCGTCCGTCGGACGGTCGCCTCAGAAGACACGGTCGTGTCAGAAGAGGCCGGCCCACTGTGCGTCAACGCTCCAAGTGCTCGCTCCCGCCGCGTAGTCGGCGAAGAGCGCGGTCACCTCATCCCGCCCACTCAGCACGCAACGGTAGTGGTGTTCCATCGAGCCTTCCCGGTGTTCGACGGCGAAACCGTCCGTGGCGAGGCCCGCGTTGGGGCCGTGGCCGACCTGCAGGAAGTGGCCGCTGCGCCGCTCCAGGATCAGGAACCAGTTCTCCGCGGACAGCCGGCGCACGGCACGGTCGATCACCTCGGGGTCCGGGTCCTCCACCTTCAGCCCGACGCACGGCCGGAGGCTCAGCCCGTCGGCCGCGCGCTGCGCGGGCGGACGGTGCAGCATCTGGGCCTGCGGGTCGAGGCAGACCAGACCGTGCCGGCCGGCGAGGGCCACCACCTCGGGCGCCGTGCCGTCGGCCCGGCTCCAGGACATCGGCATGATCACATGCGCGGCGGAGACGTCGAGGCCGGCTGCCCAGGGTGACGCCTCCGCCCGCGCGTCGTCGTCCGACGTGGCCGAAAGCCCGGGGAACCGGTCGGTCAGTTCCCGGTGGAAGGCGGCCACGGCCTCGTTCGCCACGACTCCGGCACCGGTCAGGTCGCCGTCGCACAGCCGCTCGTACGTGCGCGTGGCATCGGCGACCGAGACGCGCCCGGACTCGAACCACACCGCAAGGTCGAAACTCACGTCGCCTCCATCCACCGAACCCTGACGCGGCGAGCCTACGGCCGGCCTCTGACAACGCCTCCCCTGCATTGGGGTATTGGGGCACCCTCTACGCCGACGCCCCGCCGCCTGCCCGCTCCCCGCAACCTGCCGGCGCATCGAGCAGTTCCAGTTCCTCCGGGGTGAGCCGCAGGGCGCCGGCCGCGATGTTCTCGTCGAGGTGGGCCGGGTCGGTCGTGCCCGGGATGGCCAGGACGTGCGGCCCGCGGTGGAGGGTCCAGGCGAGCCGCACCTGTGCCGGTGTGGCGCCGTGGGCGCGGGCGACCGTACGGACCCGGTCGTCCGGCTCCTGCCCGGCGGCCGCCTCCCGGCGCAGTCCTGAGACCGCGAAGAAGGGGACGAAGGCGATGCCGAGCTCGCCGCAGAGATCCACCAGCCCGCTCTCGTCGGCCCCGCGCGCGTCGAGCCCGTAGGAGTTCTGCACGCAGACGACCGGAGCCATGGACCGGGCCTCGGTGACATGCTCGGGGCCCACGTTGGAGAGGCCGAGGTGACGGATCAGGCCCGCCTCGCGCAGTTCGGTGAGCGCCCCGAAGTGCTCGGCGACGGAGTGCGTGTCACGACCGTTCCGGCGCAGGTTCACCACGTCGAGCTGGTCCCGGCCGAGCTGCCGCAGGTTCTCCTCCACCTGACCGCGCAGTTGGTCGGGGCGGGCCATGGGGTACCACTCCCCGGACGGGCTGCGGCCCGGCCCGACCTTGGTCACGACGACCACGTCGTCCCGGCGGGACGACAGCGCGCGGTTGATCAGCTCGTTGGCCGAGCGCAGCGGTGAGAAGTAGAAGGAGGCCGTGTCGATGTGGTCGACGCCCTGGTCGATCGCCCGGCGCAGCAGGCGGACCGCGAGGTCGCGGTCGATCGGCGGACCGTCCGAGTTCCCGGCCATGCCGTTGCCGGTCAGTCGCATCGCTCCGTAGCCGATCCGGTTGACCTCCAAGTCGCCCAGTTTCCAGGTCCCCGCGGCCGCCGCGCTCACTGTGCACCGTCTCCTCTCGTCCCGGTCCTGGGCGGACGGTCGTCCCACCGTCCGGCCGGAGCCAGGAGTATGCGGCGGCCACGGGGTGCGCCGACAGGGGTGCGGGCCGGGCGAATTGTCACACTCGATTCGGGAACGAACCGTCCCTGCAAGGCCGTTGAACCTGCGGAGAGAGGATCGGATGGACTTGCCGACGCATTCCCTTGGACCTGCTGCCAGACCTCGCCTTGGGCCGGCTGACAGACGTTCCCTTGGACCGGCCGGCAGACCTTCGGTCCGGGGCCCGCGCGATCGGCGCCCGGCCGGGGACTTTCGGACACGATGGGCCGGGCGGGTCTCGCGATCTCGCGGCCCCGGAGACAGGGTCGCGCCGAGATGCGTGACCGGTCGGGCGGGCCCACGCATCGCCCCCGGCCCAAGGATGTCCGCGCCCGAGGATGCCGGGGGCGGCGCGCTCCGAGCGCGGTGCGGGGCGACCGGGAGCGCGGGCGGAATTCGGCCTAAGTCCCCGGACGCTCTTTGCTACTGGTTTAGACCAATGCTACATGTGGTGGCGCACCG
This sequence comes from Streptomyces sp. NPDC059371, assembly GCF_042751995.1. NCBI lineage: Bacteria > Bacillati > Actinomycetota > Actinomycetes > Kitasatosporales > Streptomycetaceae > Streptomyces > Streptomyces sp. NPDC059371. Next base: position 3,541 of record NZ_JBHYXD010000130.1, read on the forward strand.
AGCTCACACGGCTACTTCATGTCACCATGCAGGAGGCGCGGACATGGCCCGCACCACCCATCCGACCGACCACGAACCGCTCTACGCGCGGATCGCCGCACAACTGCTCGACGAGCTGCGTGACGGGATCATTCCACCCGGCGAACGACTGCCGGGGGAACGCGAGTTGGCCACTCGTTTCGGCGTCAGCCGGGAGACCGTACGACAGGCGCTGCACATGCTGCGGCGCGACGGCCAGGTCTCCACCGACCGACGCGGCAGCCATGCGACGCTGTCCGGCACCGGCGCCGAACACGTCCCATCCCTCGACTTCCCCGTCGGCGCGCACACCGGCGAACCCGAAGGGTGCCGCAGGACCACCGTGACCTGGGAGACTCCCCCACCGGAACACGCGAAGGCCCTCGGACTCGCCCCGCGGCGGGCGACGTTGGTCCATCGCTACGAGTCGGCCGCGACCGACGGCAGCGGACTGCGCTCTGCCGTGACATCGTTCTCCGCCATCGCCGTGACCGAGGTGGAGGAGCTCGCCCGCTACCGCGACCGGGCGGACGGCCACGCCTCGGCGCAACTCTCACGCGCCTACGACTGGATGCGCAAGGCGGGTCTGACCCTGCACCACCGGGACGCGATCACCAGACTCCCGCAGTCGGTACGGGTCACCCGGCGCGTGCACGACCAGTACGACCGTCCCCTGGAGATCACCGATCTGACCGTGGACGCCCAACAGGACGCCCTGGTCTACGAGTTCACGTTGCCGGCGGCCAAGTGAGCACCGGGGGCGGGGAACAGCGTCACGCGCCGCCGCCGGGCGCTCCCGGGGTGTCCTCGCGTGTGGCCACGACCATGCGAACCCGCGGACTGCCGTCCCGTCGGCGGCCGAACTCGTTCAGCGCGTGAAGCTCCGTCCGGAATCCGGCCCGCGCCAGCTCCCGCTCGACGTCTCCGAGCCGGAACGTGCGGTAGTACATGACGAAGGTCGGACGCCGGACGGCGTTGCGCACCCGCATCACCGTGTCGAATCCCAGCAGGGCCCAGTACCCGAGCGAGTCGGGCCGCGGCGGGGCCATGATCGGGAAGGCGAAGCGTCCGCCCGGGCGCAGGACGGCGTGGACGCCGGAGAACAGGCCGGGCAGCTCACGCGGCAGGAAGTGCCCGAAGGCGCCGAAGCTCACGACGAGGTCGAACACGGACCCGAAAGGGAGGTCGCGGGCGTCCGCGCGCACGAAGGCGACCGCCGGGGACCGGCCCTCGCCCTCGGGCGGCCTGTCCTCGCTCACCGGGGATCGGCCCCCCTTCGCCGATGACCGGCCGTCACCCACCGGGGACCGGTCCTCGCTCGTCGGCGACCGGTCCGCGCCCAGCGGGGACCGGCCCTCACCCGCCGGGGACGGCCGGTCACCGGCCCCGAGTCGTGAGCGTCCGACCGCCAGCATGCCCGCGCTGATGTCGACCCCGGTGACGCTGTCCCGGCACAGCTCCCGCAGGACCTCCATGCCCGCGCCGGTGCCGCAGCAGAGGTCGAGTCCCGCGGCGAACGGCCCGATCGGCGCCAGGGCGCTCCCCACGGCTTCGAGGATCGTGTCCGGCGTCCGGAACGGCGTGTGGTCGAACTTGGGCGCGAGCAGGTCGTAGCCGTGCTCGATCGACGAGAGAGCCTGCACGGCCAGCTCGCGGAGGGTGGGACCTTGCGGGGTGAACATCCCGCCGAGCTTAGAACCTGTCCGGCCGGTCAGGGTGGAGGATGCCGACGGCGCCATGAGGGGGACGCCGGCCGAACGGCGGCCTGTGGGGCAGCGGACGCCCGGTGCGCTGATCTATCGTCCCGGACATGACCTCGTTCCGCCCCGCCCCCGCCTGGCTGGCCGACGCCGTCTTCTACCAGATCTATCCGCAGTCGTTCGCCGACTCGAACGGTGACGGCATCGGCGACTTCGCCGGAATCACCGAGCGCCTCGACCACCTCGCGTGGCTGGGCGTCAACACCGTATGGCTCAACCCGTGTTTCGTCTCCCCGTTCGGCGACGCCGGGTACGACGTCGCCGACTATCTGCGGGTCGCACCCCGCTACGGCTCGTCCGACGACCTCGCCCGCCTCGTCGACGCGGCGGGCCGCCGCGGCATCCGTGTGCTCCTCGACCTCGTGGCGGGTCACACCTCCGACCAACACCCCTGGTTCCGGGCCGCGCTGGACGATCCGGCCGACGACCGGTACATCTGGGCGCCCGAGAGCCGGGCACCGGACGGCTTCGTCCCCTCCCCCGGGACCCGCCCGGGGGCCTACCTGCCGAACTTCTTCGCGTTCCAGCCCGCCCTCAACTTCGGTTACGGGCGCACCCGTCCGGACGAGCCCTGGCGGCTGCCGGTCGACGCACCGGGTCCGCGCGCCAACCGGGCCGTGCTGCGCACGGTGATGGACCACTGGCTGGGCCTGGGTCTTGCCGGCTTCCGGGTGGACATGGCCGCCTCGCTCGTGAAGGACGACCCGGACAAACGGGAGACGGCCGCGATCTGGACGGAGTTGAGGCGCTGGCTGGACGGCGCGCATCCGGAGGCCGTGCTCCTCGCCGAATGGGGCGAACCCGAGGTGTCCGTCCCGGCCGGGTTCCACGCGGACTTCTTCCTCCAGTTCGGCGGCCCCACCGACGGGCTGGCCCTGCGCTCGCTGTGGAGCAACGGCGAGGGCACGGTCAACGAGGCCTGGGACCCGCTCGACTGCTTCTTCGACGCCGAGGGCCGCGGCTCACCGGGCCCCTTCCTGGACGCCTGGCGCAAGGCCACCGGCGCGGTCGGCGAGAGCGGGTTCATCGCGTTGCCGACCGCCAACCACGACTTCTCCCGTCTCAACTGCGGCCCCCGCACGGCCGGTCAGCTTCCCGCCGCGTTCGTCTTCCAGCTCACCTGGCCGACGCTTCCGGCGATCTACTACGGCGACGAGATCGGCATGCGCTACGTTTCCGGACTGCCCGAGAAGGAGGGCAGCGTGCTGGGACCGCGCTACAACCGCGCGGGGTCCCGTACGCCCATGCAGTGGGACGACAGCCCCAACGCCGGTTTCTCCACGGCCCCTTCCGACCGGCTGTACCTCCCCCTCGATCCGTCCCCGGACCGACCGACCGTCGCCGCCCAACGGTCCGACGACGCCTCGCTCCTGCATCTCGTACGCCGTCTGGTCGCGCTGCGCACCGGGGCGCCGGAGCTGGGGCCGGCCGGCTCGGTCGAGGTGGTGCACGCCGGATACCCGTTCGTGTACGTGCGGGGCGGCCGGTATCTCGTCGTGGTCAACCCGCGTCGAGAACAGGCGAGTTGCCCTGTCGAGTGGATTTTCGGCGTCCGCTCCCTGGAATCGGACGGCGTCGGGATCGGCGCCGGTACGGTGAGCGCCCGGGGATTCGGCTACGGCATCTTCGAACTCACCGGCTCACGGGCCGAGTCAGCCGCCCAGACGTAGCCCGGCGAGCCAGACGTCCGGGTTGTTCGGGACAGCTTGCGAGCGCGGGGCCACCGACACGGTGGCCCTCTTCGTTGGTCTACCGCTTCCCTGCCTGCCCGCCGGCTGACTGCCGGGTGGGTGGGCCGGGGCCTTCATCGCGTAGGCGAGGAAGGCGAGGTCGGCAGTGATCCGGGAACCGGTCCGGTGACCCGCTCCGGTGCTTTCGGCCGGGGCGGTGGTGGTACCCGGCATCGGTCGGCCGGCCTGTCGCCGCCGCCTTCGACAACGGCGAGCAGCCGTCGTAGCCGGACTGCAGGTGGCTGAGAACCCTCTCCAGATGGGCTGTCAGGTTCTTGTGACGCCGTAGTTCACGGATCCGCTCGACAGGCAGCTCGCGCCAGTTGCTGCCGAGAGCGCCGGCGTCCGCCGATCTGCACGGCACTCGACGATCTTCGCTCCAGGCCGTAGGCATACCGAGACCGACGACCGTTTACTTTCGGGAACGCCTGTCGATCTGGGCGAGCTCATCCTCAGCGCCGGCGAGACCGGCGCGTAGTCCTTCGACTTCGCCGGGCAGCAATAGGGTCGACCGAATCGCCGATTTACCGGTTGCTGGTGAACTGCGGGTCCTTCTCCTGGTTGTAGATCTCCTCACCGGCTGCGTTGTAGGCATGGACGTAGGGGCTCGGGCCCGCATAGTGCGAGCCGGGATTGTCGACGGAGAGAGCCGCCGCGTAGACAAACGCGCCGCCCGCCATGACCGCCGGGTACTGCTTCGGATTATCGCCGTAGCTGATGGCGATCTTGGCAATGTTGGATGTGTAATGCCCGGCGCCCAACATGAGATATCGCCCCTTGCCGGTGGCCTCGCGAATGGAGTCGAAATACTCGATCGTACGACCGGTGCCCCACAGGCGATTGTTGATGAACGTGGGCGGGGAATCCTGACTGTTGCCCTTGTCGCCCTTTGACTGGCATTGCACGTACTGATCGGCGGAGTTGACGGCGATGACCACACCGTCCCCGTCCCGCGAGGCGATGGGAGCGCGGGCCGCGACCACCGCGTGGTAGCTCGAGGCATCCGAGCCCAGGCAGGAGGCCAGGATCTTGGCGACGGTCCCCGCGTCGATCGGGCTCGTCGTCCCACTGGTGATGGCGAACGCGTCCGGGGTGGAAGTCGTGCGAGTCGATGACGGCGCCGACGTGGAGCCACGCGTTGTGATCGGACTCGGTGCGGCGACGCTCGTCGGGTTTCCGGCAGGATCGGCGAGAAGCGGCCTGGCATCCCCTACCCCGCTGAAGACGGCCACGGCCGCGACGCTCACCGCCGCGACGCCGGCGGCAACACCCAGCGGCACTCCCCACCTGCGTCGCAGCGAAGCACGGTTGTCCTCTGGATCGATCTTCATCAGTAGCTCCTCTCGGGTCCGCCGGTGGTTCGGCAGATCACGATCGGAAGGAGCCGCGGGAATGCCCGGCATGTCATTCATCGTGCGACCTCTTCCGCGTTGACGGGACTCCTCGAACTGAATGACGCCGGAACCGTGGATCTGCCGACGAGGTCGGCCCCCAGCCTCCGCCGCGCCCGGTGCAGTCTGGACTTGACGGTTCCGACCGCCACCTCCAGCGTTGCCGCAGCCGCCTGCTGATCCAGGCCCGACCACACGCAGAGCTCGACGACCTCGCGTTCGTGGCGCGGCAGCCGAGCCAGCGCCCGGTGGATCTCCGACATACGACGCGCGTCGTCGACCTGGCCGGCGACGCGGTCCGCGTGGTCGCCCACCGACTCGTCGTGCGAGACGAGCCGGCGCAGCAACGCCTCGGCCCGCCTCAGCCGCCGCCTGGTGTTCGACAGCAGGCGGTCGGCGATGCCCAGCAACCACGGCAGGGCCGAGTCGCGGTCCAGCACCGTCTCCGATCGCCGACGCCAGGCATGCAAGAACACGGTCGACGTGAGGTCTTCGGCCTCGGACCAGTCGGCCGTCCGCCGGAACAGGTGGTTGTAGACGGTCTTCCCGTGACGGTCGAAGATCCGACCGAACGCCTCCCGGTCGCCGTCGACGGCCCTCACCCACAGTTCTCGATCAGATATCCCTCCGACCCGTACGGCGGGACCAGCGTCATTCAGTTCCATGCCCTATACGTGTCCGGCAACCGGCCGAAGGTTCCCGCTGAACCAGATCCGCTTCGACGGACTCGGGTTCAACCGGCAGAGCGACGGTGCCGGTTGAAGGCAGACGGCGCTCCCCCTGCTGCCGGAGGAGTGGTCGCCCGAACAGATCGTCGGGCACCTGAGTCTGCATCACGGGGACGACCCGCGGACGCGGATCACCCACGAGACGATCTACCGGGCGATCCACACCACCCGCTGACAGGTGGTCCCCCGCGAACTGTGCAGGCTCGTTCGAACTGGCCGCCCGATCCGGAAGAACAAGCGCCACACAGTGAAAGGCCAGTGGCGTTCACAGATCACCGACGCCCGACCGATCGAGAAGCTGCTCCGGCAGCATCTGCCCAAAGGAACAAACCTGTCGACGTTCAGCCAGGACGAGCTTGACGCCATCGCGACGAAGCTCAACAACCGGCCGCACGAGTGCCCGGGATTTCACACATCAGCCGAGAGTGTCGCCTTGACCGGTCGAATCCAAATCAACACCTGACGCCTAACCGGCAACACCCTGAAGGGAGCCGTCACTCGTCTCTGTCACTCAACATCCGGCATTACAACGCCACTTGCTCTAATGAAGACTGAGTCACTACAGTCGCCACCCGAACCTTTGCTCGGTTGTTCACTCGCTGGGGTGACAGTGAAGGATCACCGCTCGTCGGCGTATGCGGCAGGCGGCCGAAAGAAGAAGGAGTTCGCTTTCGTGGCGTCCCACCGTCGACCCAAGCAGCCGAGCCGCACCCGTGTGACCGTGCTCACCACAGCCGCCGCTGCCGCCGTTGCCCTCAGTGCCACCGTCGCCAATGCCGCGCCGTCCGAGAAGCCCGACAAGGACGAGGTCAAGACCAAGGTCGACAAGCTCTACCAGGAGGCCGAGCAGGCCACGGAGAAGCTCAACGGCGCCCAGGAGAAGCAGAAGGAACTGCAGAAGGAGATCAACTCCCTGCAGGACAACGTCGCCCGCGGCCAGGACGCGCTCAATCAGCTCCGCGACGGCCTCGGCTCGATGGCCAGTGCCCAGTACCGCACCGGCGGCATCGACCCCTCCGTGGCGCTCTTCCTCTCCTCGAACCCGGACGACTTCCTGGACAAGGCCTCGGCCATGGACCAGCTGACCGCTCAGCAGGCCGAGTCGCTCAAGAAGGTCCAGGAGAAGCAGCGTTCACTCGCCCAGCAGCGCGCCGAGGCCTCCGCGAAGCTCAAGGACCTCGCCGACACCCGGATCAAGCTCGCGAGCAAGAAGAAGGAAGTCCAGAGCAAGCTGGGCGCGGCGCAGAAGCTCCTGAACACGCTGACGGCGCAGGAGAAGGCGGCGCTGGCCACCCAGGACCAGCAGCGGGCCACCCGCGCCGACGAGCGGGTCGACCTCGGCACCACCAAGGCCGCCTCGGGACGCGCCGCCGCCGCGTTCGCCGCCGCCCAGAGCGTGATCGGATCACCGTACGCGTACGCCCACTCCGGCCCCAGCACCTTCGACTGCTCGGGCCTCACCTCCTGGGCGTACGCCCAGGCCGACGTGACCATTCCGCGCACGTCGCAGGCCCAGGCCAACGCGGGCACCCGCCTCTACTCGCAGAGTGATCTCCAGGTCGGCGACCTGGTCATCTTCTACGGCGACCAGCACCACGTCGGCCTCTACGCCGGCAACGGCCGAGTGCTGCACGCCCCGCACACCGGCGCGTTCGTCCGCATCGAGTCGATGGCCGACATGCCCTTCCAGTTCGGCGTCCGGATCTGATCCGTGCCTCGGTCCGGGGCTGCGGTGCGGTCTTGATTCACGGGGCCACGGCCGGAGAAGGCAGCGAACAAGGACGCGCTGAAGAGGCGGCGCCGCCGGGTGGCCTGACCGCCTCCGGGCCAGTTGGGCCACACACGGGACCGATCTTGGATCCATCAGGCCCAGTTTCCCGCTCCATTGAGCAGTGGGCTAGACCAGGCATCAAACCGACGAAGAGCCCCTACGCCGGTCGACACTCCGCGAGCCGCTTCTCCAGAAATCTCCGCTCGGCCGCGTTCTCCACCAGCCCGAGGGCCCTGTCGTACGCGTCGGCGGCCTCCCCCGTGCGTCCGGCGCGGCGCAGCAGGTCCGCTCGGGTGGCGGGCAGCAGGTGGTAGGCGTCCAGCTCGCCCTCCGCCTCCAGTTCGGCGACCAGGGCGAGGCCCGCGTCGGGGCCTTCGGCCATGCCCACGGCCACCGCCCGGTTGAGCCGCACCACGGCGGAGGGCACGAAGCGCCGGAGCTCGCCGTAGAGGCCGGCGATGTCGGCCCAGTCGGTCTCCTCGGCCGTGGCGGCGGTGGTGTGGCAGGCGGCGATGGCGGCCTGGATCTGGTACGGGCCGGGGCGCCCGCGGCGCAGGGCGGTCTCCAGGAGTGCGGCGCCCTCGTCCGCCTCCGAGGTGTCCCAGGCGGTACGGTCCTGGTCCTCCAGGGTGACCAGGTCGCCCGAGGCGTCGACGCGGGTGCCGCTGCGGGCGTCGTGGAGCAGCAACAGCGCGAGCAGCCCGAGGACTTCGGGCTCGTCGGGCATCAGGCGGGCCAGCACGCGGGCCAGGCGGATCGCCTCGGCGGAGAGGTTCGCGCGCACCAGATCGGCGCCGGCCGTGGCGGCGTACCCCTCGTTGAAGAGCAGATAGAGCACGCCGAGGACACCGGTGGTGCGTTCGGGCAGGAGGTGCGCGGGCGGTACGCGGTAGGGGATGCCGGCGTTGTGGATCTTCCGCTTGGCGCGCACCAGCCGCTGTGCCATCGTCGCCTCGGGGACGAGGAAGGCGCGCGCGATCTCGGGCGTGGTCAGCCCGGCCAGGGTGCGCAGGGTGAGCGCCACCCGGGCCTCGATGGCCAGCGCCGGGTGGCAGCAGGTGAAGATCAGCCGCAGCCGGTCGTCGTGGACCCCGCTCTCCTCGTCGGGTTCCGATTCGTACGGGTTGTACATGTTGTACGGGCCGTACGGGTCGTACGGTCCCTCGTCGCGCGCCGACACCGCCACCTCCCGCAGCTTCCGCGCACCGACCGCCTCGCGGCGCAGCACGTCCAGGGCGCGGTTGCGCGCGGTCGTGGTCAGCCAGGCGCCGGGGCGGCGCGGCACCCCGTCGCGCCGCCACCGGTCGAGCGCCTGGGCGAAGGCGTCCTGCGCGCACTCCTCGGCGAGGTCCCAGTCGCCGGTCACCCGGATCAGGGTGGCGACGACCTGGCCCCACTCCTCACGGAACGCGGCCGCGACCGCCTCCTCGACGCCGTCGTTCACTCCCAGAGCGGCCGCACCTCCACCGAACCGCCGCCCAGCGCCGCCGGATGCCGGGACGCGAGCGCGATGGCCTCGTCGAGGTCGGCGACCTCGATGATGTCGATGCCCGCGACGTACTCCTTCGATTCGACGAACGGTCCGTCGGTGAGCAGGACTTCGTCGCCCTGGACCCGGACGGTCGTGGCGTCGGCGGCCGGGCGCAACCGGGCACCGCCCTTCACGATGCCGCGCTCGCGCACCTCCTGAATGTACGAGGTGAACCGGGGGTCGTCGGCCAGTTCCTCGGGGGCGAGCTCCTCGCCGTCGACCGGAGTGCAGATGAACAGGGCGTATCTCATGGCCGTGCCCCGCCCGTCGGCGGGCGGCCGGCGTCCGACGGCACCGAGATGTGCTGGTGCACGATCCGCCAGCGGTCACCGGCCGCGCGGTATCCCGTGGTGACGCGTGTGGTGGAGTCCAGCGTCGTGCCGTCGGCGAGCGGTGCGCGTACGCGCACCAGGGCGTGGCTGAAGGCGACGCTCTCGTCGATGCGCAGCCGGAAGTCGAGCACCTCGCGGTCGGCGGGGCCGGCGAGCGCCGCGAACCACTGTTCCTCGGCCTTGCGCAGGGCGTCGGCGCCGCTCTGTTCCACGCCGCTCACGGGGTGGAAGACCTCGACGTCGGGGGCGTAGCAGGCCATGGCCCGGTCGAGGTCCCGTTCGCGCAGGGCCTCGGTGAGTTCGGTGTCGAGGCGGCGGATCTCCCCCTCGGCGTCCTCGTCGTCCCAGAAGGGTCGGACCTCCATGGCGCCGATGGTGGCGACGGGGTGCTTCGCGGCGGCCTCGATCGCCTCCTCCATGTCGGCGCAGTCGAGGATGTCGAAGCCGGCGACGTACTCCTTCGTCTCGGCGAACGGCCCGTCGGTGCGGAGCACTTCGCCGTCGCGTACGCGGACGGTGACCGCGTCGGCGGGCAGCCGGAGCCGGTGGCCGTGCAGGCGGACGCCCCGCTCGGCGCCCAGTTCCTCGACCCACGGTTCGACGGGCGCCATCCCGGAGGCGTCGGCGGTGTCGTCGCCGCAGACCAGCAGCATGTACTTCATGGTTCCTCCTGGTACTCATGAGCTTCCTACACCCCACCGACGGACGGCACTCCGGCGAATCGACAGGCGGCGAAATCTTTTTTCCCGAACGCCGTCAGACGCGGGAGGTGCCGGGCCGCACGGGAAGGACCTGGACGCTGTTGCCGACGAAGCTGGTCTGCTGGGTGAGCTCCGACTCGGACACGGCGAGGTCCAGGTCGGGGAAGCGGGTGAACAGCCGTTCCAGGGCGATGGTGGCCTCCATCCGGGCGAGCGGCGCGCCGAGGCAGTAGTGGGCGCCATGTCCGAGGGAGAGGTGGCGGACGGCGTCGGGACGCCCGGGGCGGGTGACATCGAAGCGGTCGGCGTCCGGCCCGTGCGCCGCCCGGTCGCGGCCCGCGGCCGAGTAGCCGGCGAGGACGGGCGTCCCCCGGGGGATGACGGTCCCGTCGACGGTCAGGTCCCGTACCGGATAGCGGAAGGGGAAGTAGCTGACGGGGGCGTTCCAGCGCAGGGTCTCCTCGACGACGTCCCCCCAGCTCGCCTCGCCCTTGAGGACCGGGTCGAGCTGGTCCCGGTGCCCGCACAGTGCCCGTACGGCGTTGGTGATCAGGTTCAGGGTGGTCTCGTGCCCGGCGATGATCATGAGTACCAGGGTGCCGATGAGTTCCTGCTGGCTGAGCCGGTCGCCGTCTTCGTCCCGGGCGGCGATCAGCGCGCTGGTGAGGTCGTCGCCGGGGTTCTCGGCGCGGGCGGCCGCGACGGCGCTCAGCACGGCCACCAGTTCGCGGTTGGCGGCGACGGCCTGCTCGGGGCCGATGTCGGTGGCGACGACCTGGTTCGTCAGATGGTGGAGCCGGTCGCGGTACTCGGCCTCGACGCCGAGGAGTTCACCGATGACGCTCATCGGCAGCGGGAGCGCGAAGTGCTCGCGCAGGTCGGCCACTCCCCCGCCCGCCTCGGCCGCCCTGTGCAGGCCGTCGAGCAGTCCGGAGGTCAACTCTTCTATGCGGGGACGCAGTTGCTCGACGCGCCGGGCGGTGAACGCCTTGCTGACGAGGGACCGCAGTCGGCGGTGGTCGTCACCGTCGGCGGTCGTCATCCCCTGCACGGTGGCGAAGGTCATGAGCGGCCAGCCGGCGGCGATCCTCCCCTCGCGCAGGGCCGTGAAGTGCTGGGCCCCCTTGGCGACGTCCGGGTGGGCGAGGAACTCCTTCAACGCCTCGTGCCCGAGCACCACCGCGCCCTCCACCGCGCCGGGCAGCTCCACCGTCGCGACGGCGCCCCGCGCGAGCAGCCGCGCGTTGTCGGCGTGCGGACAGCCCCCCGCGGGGTCCAGGCGGTGCGGTATCTCGGACGAGGTGTCCACCGTGTTCTCCTTGCTGCTGGGCCGGGTTGACGGTCGTACGATGCCAACAGGCGTCGTACGACGATCGATTGTGCCTGCTCAGAGCAGCGTGCGCAGCAGCTCGGCGAAGCCCTTCGGGTGGGTCAGGTTGCCGTTGTGGCCACCGGGGAAGTGGACCGGCGCGACGCCGAGTCCGGCGGCCAGTTCCTCGGCGCAGCGGTAGTCGAACACCTGGCGTGGTGTGGTGCGTCCGGCCGCGGGGACGATGCGGACCGGCCCGTGGCGGAGCGCGGAGATCTCGTCCTGTCCGAGTTCGGCCCGGCTCATGGTCACGGCGTCGTGCGCGATGAAGAAGGTGAAGTTCGCCTCGCGGGAGGCGTCCAAGGGGGCCATCCTGGCGCCCGGTTCGACGTCCTGGCGGGCCGGGTCGATGCCGAGGATCTGGCCGATCCTGCGCACCCCGGCGATCCAGCCGTCCTCGCGGAAGACCTCACGCATCTCGTCCAGCTCCCGCCGGGCGCGCAGTTTCTCGGCCTCGGGCAGCATGCCGGGGATGGCGGGCTCGTGGGCGACCAGGACGCTCAGCCGCTCGGGCCGTCGCCGGGCGAGACGGAGCCCGATGACGGCGCCCATGCTGCACCCGAGCATCAGCGCGGGCCCGCCGTCGAGGTGGGCCAGCAGCCGGTCCACGTCGTCCACGTGCTCGTCGAGCGTGGCGCCGCGGGCCGGGTCGTCGAGCACGCTGCGGGACAGACCGCGCCGGTCGTACGTCACCACGGTGTACGTCTCGACGAGGTGGTCGACCATCGTGTCGCTGCGGTTGGCGTCGCCCTCGCCGCTCTGCGACACGAGCAACAGGGGCCCCTCACCGCGCACTTCGTAGTGGAGGGCGGCGCCGGGAACGGACAGTGAGCCGGTACGGGTGGCCTGCATGACGGGCTCCTCACACGGTCGCTCGCGGACACCCCTCGGTGCCGCGCCTCCCCCGAAGATAATCCATCATTTTTGATGCATCAAGAGAGATGCATTATTTCCGATGCATCGTGCTTGATACGATCTGGAGCCATGAACGGAGCGGAACTCTTCCTTCTGGGCCGGACCCTGATGAAGATCGGCGAGGAGGCCATCCCCGCCGAGGGCGTCGGCCGACGGTCCACGAGCACCCGGTCCATGCTGATCGTCATGCTGGACGTGTACGCCAACCCCGACACCACGGTCGGCGAGGTCGCCGTCCGCACGGGCATGCCGCAGAGCGCCGTGTCGGCGTGCGTGGCGCGCCTCAAGGAGGCGGGCTCGGTCCTCACCGTGACCGACCCCGCCGACCGCCGCCGCTCCCTGATCCGGCGCGACCCCGAGGTCACCGGCCGCCGGGCCGAGGTCGCGGCGACCCCGGTCGACACCGCGCTGGGCGCCGCTCTCGGCACCGAGGACGACGCGGAGATCGCCGAGACGGTCGCCCTCCTGGAACGGCTCGCCGAACGGCTGTCGCCCGACGTTCTCGGGCGCCTGCGCTGACCCGGCCGGAGCCGATCCACACTCCGGAGGGACCTGGCAGGGGCCACCCCGGCCCGGAGGGTCCCGGGCCGGGACCGATCCACCAGCCCGGAGGCACCCCGCCACGGGAAGCGGAAACGGCACCTGCCTCCTTACGCTCGTAGGGACACGTTTCCTTGGATCGCGGAACGCGGTCCCGGAGGTGACAGGCATGCGTGCCTCGCTGATACAGCTTTCCGTGGACGACGCGGATTCCGCGGACGAGCGCCGCCACCGGGCGGCCTCGCTGGTCCGCGCCCGGGCCGGCGACGATCTGGTGGTCCTGCCGGAACTGTGGGCGGCCGGCGCCTGGGCGTACGACCGCTGGGGGCACGACGCCGAGGCAGTGGACGGCCCCACCGCGGAGGCCATGTCCGCCGCGGCGCGCGAGGCCGGAGTCTGGCTGCACGCCGGATCCATCGTCGAACGGGACACGGACGGAACGCTGTACAACACCGCGCTGCTCTTCGACCGGGCCGGCGAGCTGCGGGGGCACTACCGCAAGATCCACCGGTACGGGTTCGACACCGGCGAGGCCACCCTGATGGGCGGGGGCGACGCCATCGTCACCGTGCCCACCGACTTCGGCGTGGTCGGCCTCGCCATCTGTTACGACCTGCGCTTCCCCGAACTCTTCCGGGGCCTGCTCGACGCGGGCGCCGAGCTGATCGCGATACCCGCCGCCTGGCCCGCGGCCCGGCTCACCCACTGGCAACTCCTCACGCGGACAAGGGCCTTGGAGGAGCAGGTCTTCCTCCTGGCGTGCTGCGCGACGGGCACGCACGGCGGTATGCGGCAGGGCGGACACAGCGTGGTCGTCGACCCGTGGGGAACCGTCCTGGGCGAGGCCCGCACCGCGGAGGAGACCCTGACGGTGGACCTCGACATGGCCCAGGTCGCGCTGATGCGCTCCGAACTCCCCGTCCTGCGCGACCGCGTGCTCGCCATCGAGGCTCCCGGGCGGCGGTGAATCCGGCCGCGGGCCGGGCGGACCGAGGCGCCTCGGAAGCCGGTTGATCCGGCGCCCGGCCCCGCGCGTCGAGGCACCCGGGAGCCGGCGGATCCCACTTCGGAGCGGGCAAGGGGTGCCGCGCATACGGTGAATCCGGCGCCCTGCCAAGCGGATCGGGGCAACCGGGAGCCGGCGGATCCCGCGGTGGACCGGGCGAGGGATGCCGCAGCGCCGGTGCGGCTCGACCGGCCGCGTGTCCCGGCGTCGTACGCCGAACTCTCGATCCGCTGAGACGCGGATCACATCCCCGCCACCCCAAGCCGTGCTACTGTGCCGACAGCACTCGTGTACGCCTCTTCGTTCAGGCGCCGGTGCCAGTTCCTATCTCCCGCCGCCACACCGTCGATCCCGACGGGCGGACCGGCTTCTCGGCACCACCTCCCGCACACCACCGGGGACTTCTCCCGTCGTGTCCGAGGTGATGTTCCCGCCGCACCGAGGCGCGCCCCGCGCCCTCCCTTCGCGGCTTCTCTCCCCCTTCCTCCCGCATGCCCATGCGATCCCGTCCCCGAGAGGACATCCCATGACCACCACACTCGAACACCCCCCAGTACAGGAGCGGCCCCAGGCCCGGACCGCCGCCGGTGTCCTCGACATCGACGGCAGCGGGAAGGGGCACCTGCGCTCCGCGAACCTCCTGCCCTCACCCGACGACCTCCAGGTCTCCCCCGCGCTGATCCGCCGTCACGGCCTGCGCAAGGGCGACACCGTGGAGGGTGTGCGCGGCGGGCCCCGGACCCTCACCGAGGTCGAGCGGATCAACGGCCGCGGCCCCGAAGAACCGCGCCGCCGCCCGCACTTCGGCGACCTCACCCCGCTGCACCCGCGTGACCGGCTCCGGCTGGAGCACCCGGCGAGCGGTCTGAGCGGACGCGTCATGGACCTGGTCTCGCCCGTCGGCAAGGGCCAGCGCGGCCTGATCGTCGCCCCGCCGAAGACCGGCAAGACGGTCCTGCTCCAGCAGATCGCCGCCGCCGTGGCCGGCAACCACCCCGAGTGCCACCTGATGGTGATGCTGCTCGACGAACGTCCCGAGGAAGTCACCGACATGCGACGCTCGGTACGCGGCGAGGTCTACGCCTCCACCTTCGACCGGACGCCCAAGCAGCACATCGCGCTCGCCGAACTCGTCGTCGAACGGGCCAAGCGGCTCGTCGAAGCGGGCCAGGACGTCGTGATCCTGCTCGACTCGCTCACCCGGCTGTGCCGGGCGCACAACAACGCGGCCGCCGCCGGCGGGCGCACCCTCAGCGGCGGAGTGGACGCCGCCGCCCTCCAGGGCCCCAAGCGGCTCTTCGGCGCGGCGCGCCTCGCCGAGGAGGGCGGCTCGCTCACCATCCTCGCCACCGCCCTGGTGGAGACCGGCTCCCGCGCCGACGACTACTTCTTCGAGGAGCTCAAGAGCACCGGCAACATGGAACTCCGGCTGGACAAGACCCTGGCCGCCCGACGGATCTTCCCCGCGGCCGACATCACCGGCTCCGGCACCCGCCGCGAGGAACTCCTGCTGTCGACGGCCGAGTCGACCGCCGTACGGGGGCTGCGCCGGGCCCTGCTGACGCGTGACGGCCAGTCGGGTCTGGAGACGCTCCTGGAGCGACTGCGCGCCACCCCGGACAACGCGACCTTCCTGCGCCACATCCAGCCGACCCTGCCGTCCTGACCCCCGCCCCGCGTTCAGTCCACCCCGCCGTCCTGACCCCACGCCGCATTCAGCCCACCCCGCCGTCCTGACCCCCGCCCCGCGTTCGTTCCACCCCGCCACCCTGACCCCCGCCCCGCGTTCAGCCCACCTCGACGCCCCGACGCCCGCGCCTGCGGCATCCGGGTGCTCGATGACGCCACTCGGCCCGGCCACCCCGGCGTGTCCCGCGTCCGTTCCTACGTTTGCGGTATGACCATCGGATTCTCATTCCGGACCGTCGCCTCTCGCTCCGCGGTCACGCGTGCCGCCCTGGCCTGCTCCGCCGTGTGCGCGGCCGGTCTGCTGGCCGCCGCGCAGAGCCCGGCCACCGCACTCGCCGACGCGGTCCCCGGGGCGCCCCGGCCCGCCACGCCGCCCCGTTCGGCGCTCGATCAGCCGGGCACACAGGTACGGCTCCGGCCCGGCGCACCCGATGTCCCCGAGGACGTCTCCGCGTTGTCCTGGCTGGTGGCCGACGCCCGGACCGGCGACATCCTCGCGGCGCACAACGCCCACCACAGACTGCCGCCCGCGAGCACCCTGAAGACCCTGTTCGCCCTCACCGTCCTCCCGACGCTGCCCGGCAGCACCCTGCACACCGTCAAGGAGCGGGAACTGGAGGGCATCGGCGCGGGCAGCAGCATGGTCGGCGTGGCCGAGGGAATCACGTACCGCGTCGCGGACCTGTGGCGCGGTGTCTTCCTCAACTCCGGCAACGACGCCGTGCACGTGCTCGCCTCGATGAACGGCGGCTGGACGAGCACCGCCGCCCAGATGCAGGCCAAGGCCCGTTCCCTCGGCGCGGACGACACCCGCGTCGTCTCACCCGACGGGTACGACACGCCCGGGCAGGTCTCGTCGGCGTACGACCTCGCGGTGTTCGGACGGGACGGACTGCGCAACCCCGACTTCGCCCGGTACTGCTCCACCTCCGAGGCGATGTTCCCCGGCCACGCCGGCTCCTCGTACGGGATCCAGAACACCAACCGGCTGCTCACCGGCGCGAACGGGGTGGAGCGGTACCCGGGTCTGATCGGTGTCAAGAACGGCTACACCACCAACGCCGGCAACACCCTGGTCGCCGCGGCCAAGCACGGCGGGCGCACCCTCGTCGTCACGGTGATGAACCCGCAGGCGGGCGGCGGACTGACCGTGTACGAGGAGGCGCGCTCGCTGCTCGACTGGGGCTTCGCGGCGGCCGGCGAGGTCGATCCCGTGGGGACGCTGCCCGAAGCGCCTGCCGTCCCCCCGGCCGGACCCTCCGCCCCCGCCCAGGCCGCCCCGCGCCCCGGTCGCGCCGCCGGACCCGGTCGCGCCGCCGGACCCGCGGCCGCCGCTCGGCCGGTACACAGCGCACGGCCGACCGCCGCCGCGCCCTCTCAGGACGAGGGGTTCGGCTGGTCCGGCGCGGCCGAGATCGCCGGTGCCGCCGTGCTGGGCGCGGCGGGCGTCGCACTGGGCCTGCGGCTCAAGGCGGCCCGGTCCGGGCGCGGCTGACCCACCGGCAGCCACAGCAGCAGCCCGAGCGTGATCCACGCATAGGTGTTGCTGCCGAGGAAGCCGTCGAGGCCGGACGCGTCGTCGAACCACAGCCACACCACACTGCTGCACAGCACCGCGTACAGGGCCGCCGCGACTCGCAGCCGGCGCCGCCGCAGCAGCACGGCGAAGGACGGCAGCAACCAGACGAGGTGGTGCACCCAGGTGATCGGGCTGACGAGACACGCGGCCAGCCCGGTCAGGGCGAAGGCGGTGATCCAGTCCTCGTCGGAGAGGGCGCGCGAGGTCCGCCACACCCACACGCACAGGACCAGCAGGGCCAGCGTCGCCCATATGGCCCTGCTCGGCTCCTGCGGTGCCACGAGCCGTGCCAGCACCCCCTGCAGCGACTGGTTGGAGACATAGTCCAGGCGCCCGATGCGGGTCGTGTCCCACAGTGCGTCGGTCCAGTAGAAGCGCGAGGCGTCCGGCGCCGCCCAGGCCGCCAGCGCGGTGGCCGCCGCGGCGACGGCCGTGGCGACACCGGCGGCCCGCCAGCGGCGGCCGAGCAGCAGCAGCGCGATGAACAGCGCGGGAGTGAGCTTGATCGCCGCGGCGAGACCGATACCGACGCCGGCCAGGCGGCCGCGCCCGCTCGACAGCAGCCAGGCGTCGCTCAGGACGAGGGCGAGCAGCACCAGGTTGACCTGGCCGAAGCTGAAGGTGTCGCGGACCGGTTCGAGCAGCGCCAGCACGCACGCCGCCAGAGCGCAGCCGAACCAGCCGAAGCGGCGCAGTTCGGGCCCGGCCAGGATGCCCACGACCAGGGTCAGGGCGGCGAGGTTGAGGAGCAGGGTGACGGCGATCGCCGTGCCGAGCCCGACCAGCGCCATCGGCAGCATGCCGACGGCCGCGAACGGCGGGTAGGTGAATCCGTACGTCGTTCCCGGCACCCGGTAGTCGTAGATGCTGCCGCCGTGGTGGACCCAGGTGTCGACCGCCCCGTAGTAGACGCGCAGATCGAACCAGTCACGCAGCAGCGGCACGGTGGCCGTGAACACGCCGACGGCGACGGCCAGTCCGAGGACGAGGAGGAAGCGCCGGCGGTCGGTGCTCAGCAGCGCCGTCACGCCGGCGGAACCCCGCCCGCCGACCGGCGTCCGTCTTCCGGTCGTCTCCGTCGTCGTGCTCCGCGCGCTCATGGCCCTCGTCCCGATCGCCCCGCTCGTCTCCCCCGTGCCTCTCGCCCCGCCCGGGTCCGTTCCGTGTTCCGTGTCGTCCGTCATGCCGTCCGCTCCAGTCCGGGTGCCGGCGGCTGTGCCGCCTGGTGGGCCTGCCAGAGCACGACGAGCGCGAGCAGTCCGCCGGAGACGGCGAGGATCACCTGTCCGGCGTCCGCCGGCGAACCGCTCGGCAGCACCGCGAGCGCGAGCACCGCGCTCGCGGCCGCGACGCGCCCGCGCACCGAACCGGTGGGCGCCGCCGCCGCGATGAGGAACAGGCCCCACAGCGCGTACCAGGGCCGGATCGCGGGACCGAACACCGCGACCGCGGCCAGGCTCAGGCCGAGCGCGTAGACCGGGTGCGGGCGCAGCCGCAGCCATATGAACAGCAGCAGCCCCACGGTCGCCACGAGTCCGACGGCGTGCCAGGCGGGCATCGCGAACGGCGCGAGACCACTGCCGAGCTCCTGGAGCAGGGCGCCGGTGGCGCGTCCGAGGACGCTGGTGGGTGACCAGTTGTGCGGCGAGACAGGGGTCTTGAGGGCGGCTATCCAGCCGTAGCCCGTACCGGCCACCGTCGTCGCGGCGACGGTCGTCGCCCCCGGGGCCCCCACCCGGGGGGGGGGGGGCCCGGCTGGGGGGCCCCCCGCCCCCCGCCCCCCCCCCCCCCCCCGCCGCCCCCCCCCCCGCCCCGC
>NZ_JBHYXD010000131.1:0-21300 GCF_042751995.1 Streptomyces sp. NPDC059371
AAAAGTTCGTGCGCCTTCTCTTTTGCTGTTGCGAGCTCGCCCGCCCCGGGCTCCCATCCCCGTCACGCGCCCGGGGCGCCGCGGACGGCCCCCCCCGCCGGACAGGTGAGGACCGGCCGGCCTTCAGGCGGGAAGGGCCGGTTCTCCGGGTCAGAGGTTGCCGCGCTTCTCCTGCTCGCGCTCGATCGCCTCGAACAGGGCCTTGAAGTTGCCCTTGCCGAAGCCCATCGAGCCGTGGCGCTCGATCATCTCGAAGAAGACGGTCGGACGGTCCTGGACCGGCTTGGTGAAGATCTGGAGCAGATAGCCGTCCTCGTCGCGGTCGACGAGGATCTTCAGCTCGCGCAGGGTGTCGACGGGGACTCGGGTGTCGCCGGCCCACTCGCCGAGCGTGTCGTAGTACGAGTCGGGGGTGTCGAGGAACTGGACACCGGCCGCGCGCATGGTGCGTACGGTCGCGACGATGTCGTTCGTGTTCAGGGCGATGTGCTGGACGCCCGCGCCGCCGTAGAACTCCAGGTACTCGTCGATCTGGGACTTCTTCTTGGCGATGGCGGGCTCGTTGATCGGGAACTTGACCTTGAGCGTGCCGTCGGCGACGACCTTCGACATCAGCGCGCTGTACTCGGTCGCGATGTCGTCGCCCACGAACTCCTTCATGTTCGTGAAGCCCATGACCTTGTTGTAGAAGCCGACCCAGTCGTTCATCCGGCCGAGCTCGACGTTGCCGACGCAGTGGTCGATGGCCTGGAAGGTGCGCTTGGCGGGGGGCTCGACGATCGGGGCGGCGGCCACGTACCCGGGCAGGTAGGGGCCGTCGTAGCCGGTCCGCTCGACGAGCGTGTGGCGGGTCTTGCCGTACGTGGCGATGACGGCGAGGACGACCGTGCCGTTCTCGTCCTTCATCTCGTACGGCTCGGCGATCGAGCGGGCGCCGTGCTCGACGGCGTACGCGTGGGCGGCGCGGGCGTCCGGGACCTCGATGGCGAGGTCGACGACGCCGTCGCCGTGCTCCGCCACGTGTTCGGCCAGGAAGTGGCCCCAGGTGGTGGCGGGCTTGATCACCGAGGTGAACACGAAGCGCGCGGAGCCGTTCTCGAGGACGTACGACGCCGTCTCGCGGCTGCCGTTCTCCGGTCCGGAGTACGCGACGAGCCGCATGCCGAAGGCCGTGGAGTAGTAGTGCGCGGCCTGCTTGGCGTTGCCGACGGCGAAGACGACCGCGTCCATTCCCTTGACCGGGAAGGGATCGGCCTGCCGGGCGGTGTCGGGAGTGTCGTGTGTGGTCTGCGTCATGGCCGCAGGCTCTCTCCGTTCCGCAAGGTGCGCAATAGTTCGCCTGTCGCCTGAGCAATATGTTCAGCGAGTGACCCGTACCGTCGGGCTTTCTGTACACGATGACCATCTCGGAGGCACCCATGGCGATCGATCATCTGGACGGGCGGCTGCTCGTACTGCTGGCCGAGGAGCCGCGCATCGGCGTCCTGGAGATGTCCCGGCGGCTCGGGGTCGCGCGGGGGACGGTGCAGGCCCGGCTGGACCGCCTTCAGTCGAACGGAGTCATCCGGGGCTTCGGTCCCGAGGTCGACCCGGCCGCGCTCGGCTATCCGGTCACGGCGTTCGCCACGCTCCAGATCCGGCAGGGACAAGGCGCGGACGTACGCGCCCACTTGACGACCGTGCCCGAGGTGCTGGAGCTGCACACGACGACCGGCAGCGGGGACATGCTGTGCCGGCTGGTGGCCCGCTCCAACGCCGATCTCCAACGTGTGATCGACCGGGTTGTCGGTTTTGATGGCATCGTCCGGGCCTCCACGGCGATCGTCATGGAGAACCCGGTTCCGCTGCGGATCATCCCGCTCGTGGAACAGGCGGCGGCCGAGCGCTGAACCGAGGAGCGAGGTGACCCGGCGTGAACTTCTGGCAGTACCTGAGCAGCCGCCACGAACAGCTCCTCACCGACGCCTACCAGCACGCCAGCGCGGTCTTCCAGTGCATGGTCGTGGCGACCGTCATCGGCGTGCTGATCGGCGTCGTCACCTACCGCAGCGACTGGGCGGGCAACCTCGCCACCACGACGACCTCCGCGATTCTGACGATTCCCTCGCTGGCCATGATCGGCCTGCTGATCCCGATCGTGGGCCTGGGCGTCCCGCCGACGGTGATCGCCCTGACGCTGTACGGGCTGCTGCCGATCGTGCGCAACGCGATCGTCGGCCTGCGCGGTGTCGATCCCTCACTGGTGGACGCGGCCCGGGGTATCGGCATGTCGCGGACGACCCGCCTGATGCGTGTCGAACTGCCGCTGGCCTGGCCGCCGATCCTGACCGGCATCCGGATCTCCACCCAGATGCTGATGGGCATCGCCGCCATCGCGGCCTACGCCTCCGGGCCCGGCCTCGGCAACGAGATCTTCCGCGGCATCAGCTCGCTGGGCAGCAAGAACGCGCTCAACCAGGTGCTCGCGGGCACGGTCGGGATCATCATCCTGGCGCTGCTCTTCGACGCCGGCTACGTCCTGCTGGGCCGGCTGACCATTCCGAGGGGGATCCGTGCCTGAGACAGCGGAGACCGCCGAAGGCCCCGCGGACGCCGAGGGTCCCGCCGGTGCGGCGGGCGGCGCGCGCGGCGGAAGCGGCGCGGGCGGGGGAAGCGGCGCGGGCGGGGGAAGCGGCGCGGGCGGGGACGGCCGGGGCGGCGCGGGCGGGGGCACGTCGTCCACCACGGGCGCCACGATCGAGCTGGAGAACCTCACCAAGCGCTACCCCGGCAGCAGGGACGCGGCCGTCGACAGCGTCAACATGGAGATCAAGGCGGGTGAACTCGTCGTCTTCGTCGGCCCGTCCGGCTGCGGCAAGTCGACCACCCTGAAGATGATCAACCGGCTGATCGAGCCGAGCGGCGGCCGCATCCGGATCGGCGGCGAGGACGTCACCGACATGGACCCGGTGAAACTGCGCCGCAAGGTCGGGTACGCCATCCAGTCGTCCGGGCTCTTCCCGCACATGACGGTCGCCCAGAACATCGCGCTGGTCCCCCGGATGACCGGCTGGCCGAAGGCGCGGATCACGGCCCGGGTCGAGGAGATGCTGGACCTCGTGGGGCTCGACCCCGGCGAGTTCCGGGGCCGCTATCCGCGCCAGCTCTCCGGCGGACAGCAGCAGCGCGTGGGCGTGGCGCGGGCACTGGCCGCGGACCCGCCCGTCCTGCTCATGGACGAGCCGTTCGGCGCGGTGGACCCGATCACGCGCGACCACCTCCAGGACGAGTTGATCCGGCTCCAGTACGAGCTGCACAAGACGATCGTGTTCGTGACGCACGACTTCGACGAGGCCATCAAGCTGGGCGACCGGATCGCGGTGCTGCGCGAGCACTCGCACATCGCGCAGTTCGACACCCCGGAGGCGATCCTCACCAATCCGGCCGACGACTTCGTGTCGGGGTTCGTGGGCGCGGGCGCGGCGCTGAAGCGGCTCAATCTCAGCCGCGTACGGGATGTGGAGATCAGCGGCTGTCCGACGGTCACCGTGGACGATCCGCTCCAGGAGATCTTCGGCAAGCTGCGCTCCAGCGGTACGAACGAGATCCTGCTGCTCGACAAGCGGGGCCGCCCCTACAAGTGGCTGCGGCGCGGCGATCTGATGCGGGCCAAGGGCTCGCTCGCGCGGGCCGGCACGCTGGTGCACGACACGGTGACCAGGGACGCCACCCTGCGCGATGCCCTGGAGGCGGTGCTCACCGACAACTCGGGCCGGGTACCGGTGACGGGTCGGCGCGGCGAGTACACCGGGGTGGTCGACATGGAGACCCTGATGAACTCCGTGCACGAACTCCTGGAGGCCGACCGGCTGGAGGCCATGGAGCACCAGCACGAACTGGAGGAGGCGCGCGCCCATCAGACCCAGTTCGAGCAGGAGGGTGTCGACGGCGGGGAGGCGAAGGCGTGAGCACACCGCCCACCGATCGGCGTCACGAGGGCGAACACGAGGTCAAGGGGGTGGCCTTCCGTGACGACAGCGAAGGCGAGGGCACGGAGCGGGAGGTGCCACCACCGCCGCCGACGGCCCCGAGGCGCCGGATCAGCTGGCAGAAGCTGACCTTCCTGCCCGCCGTGCTGATCGCTCTGCTGCTGGGCACCTGGATCTGGTTCCAGCAGGCCGACCTCGACGCGATCTCCAAGAACGCCCTGTCGAACGGCCAGGTGTCCAAAGCCCTCTGGCAGCACATCCAGTTGACGGTGATCTCCACGTTCTTCGTGCTGATCATCGCGATTCCGCTGGGGATCCTGCTGACCCGCAAGGCGTTCCGCAAGCTGACCCCGCTCGCCATGACGATCGCCAACATGGGGCAGGCGACCCCGGCGATCGGCCTGCTGGCCCTGCTCGTGATCTGGCTCGGCACCGGCGAGAAGTCGGCCCTGATCGGCATCACGATCTACGCGATCCTGCCCGTCCTGTCCAACACCATCACCGGCCTGAAGGCCAACGACCCGACCCTGCTGGAGGCCGCGCGCGGCATCGGCATGTCACCGCTGGGCGTGCTCTCCCGGGTCGAACTGCCGCTGGCCGTACCGCTGATCCTCGCCGGCGTCCGTACGGCGCTCGTCCTGAACGTGGGCACGGCGACGCTGGCCACGTTCGGCGGAGGCGGCGGTCTCGGTGTCCTGATCACCACGGGCATCACCACCCAGCGCATGCCGGTCCTGGTCCTCGGCGCCATCCTCACCGTCGCCCTCGCGCTCCTTGTCGACTGGCTGGCGTCGCTGGCGGAACTGCTGCTGCGACCGCGCGGGCTGGAGGTGGAGACATGAGGACGGCGCGCGCCCACGCGGCCCTGGCCGCCGTCCTCGTCCTGTCGTCCGGGTGCGGGCTGACCAGCGGCTCCCCCATGACCGACAACGTGAAGCCGGGGACCATCGGGCGGGGCGATCCGCTCAAGGGCGCGAACCTCACGGTGGCGTCGAAGGAGTTCACGGAACAGTTGATCCTCGGCGCGATCATGGGCATCGCGTTCCAGGCGGCGGGTGCGAAGGTGGTCGACCGCACCGGCATCCAGGGCTCGATCGGCGCGCGCGAGGCCATCAAGAACGGTGACGCGGACGCCATGTACGAGTACACGGGCACCGCGTGGATCACCTACCTCGGCAACAGCGAGCCGATCCCGGACCCGCAGAAGCAGTGGCAGGCCGTGCACGACGCCGACCCGAAGAACGGGGTCACCTGGCTGCCGCCGTCCGCCCTCAACAACACCTACGCGCTCGCCATGAACCAGGCCAACTTCAAGAAGTACGGCACGACCACGCTGTCCGACGTGGCCGCGCTCTCGAAGTCGGACCCGAGCGCCGTCACGCTGTGCGTGGAGAGCGAGTTCGCCAACCGGGCCGACGGACTGCCGGGCATGGAGAAGGCGTACGGGATGCACATCCCCGCGAAGAACATCACCCAGATGGACACCGGGATCATCTACACCCAGGTGGAGAAGGGGAGTTGTACGTACGGGGAGGTGTTCACCACCGACGGGCGCATCAAGTCGATGAACCTGGTGGTGATGAAGGACGACAAGAAGTTCTTCCCCAACTACAACGCGGCCCCGGTGATCAACTCCAAGGCCCTGAAGAAGTATCCGCAGATCGCCGAGGTCATCGAGCCGGTGACGAAGAGGCTGAACAACACGGTGGCGCAGGACCTGAACGCGAAGGTGGACGTCCAGGGCCAGGACCCGCACGAGGTGGCGCTGGACTGGATGACGTCGGAGGGGTTCGTGAAGCAGGACTGAACAGGCTTACGAGGGTGGCGACTTCGGGGATTCGGCCGGCGGGCGGGACCCGGCGGCAAAGTTACAAAGAACCCGTTGCAAGGACTTCTTTGCAACGCTATCTTTGTACACATGACGGAGCAGCCACCGCTTCCCCCGGAAGCACCCCTCCCCCCGCAGCCACCTCTGCCGCCCGAACCCCCGCAGCACCGCCGCCTCGACGCCCGCTCCCTGCGCGGGATCGCCCACCCTCTGCGCATGGAACTGCTGAGCAGCCTGCGCCAGAAGGGGCCGGCCACCGCGTCGATGCTCGCCGAGCGACTGGGCGAGTCCAGCGGAGCAACCAGCTACCACCTGCGGCAGCTCGCCGCGCACGGCTTCGTCGAGGACGCCCCCGAGCGGGGCAAGGGGCGCGAGCGCTGGTGGCGGGCGGTGCACCAGGGCCTGGACTTCGGCGAGGACCTGCTCAGCGACCCGGACCCGGCGGTACGCGGAGCGGCCGACATGTTCCTGCACGAGGTGGCCACCACCCACGCGCGTGAGCTGTCGACCTGGCTCGGCACCCGCGAGGAGTGGGGGGACAGATGGACTCCCGCCTCCGACATGAGCGACTTCACGATGCGCCTGACCCCGGCGCAGGCCAAGGAACTCGTCAAGAAGATGCACGACCTGCTCGACAGCTACTGCGCCCTCGAACGACCCGAGGACGATCCCGAGGCGGAGCAGGTGCGCTTCCACACACACGTCTTCCCTCAGGCCTCCGCCTGATCCACCCGGTCGGACTCCGCGCACGACTCGATCACACCGACAGAAAGGTCACTGCCATGCATCCCGAGACCCACCTCCAGTTGCAGCACGTGCGCGCCGCCGACCTGCGTGCCGAGGCGGACGCCTACCGGCTCACCACCGAGGTCGTGAGCCCCGGCCGAGTGCGTGCCCGCGTCGGCTGGGCACTGGTGGAGGTCGGCCTCCGGCTGGCCTCCGCGCCGAGGGCGACCGTCGCCGTCGCCTGCTGACGGACCGGCTCCCGGCCGGAACCGGGAGCTGGTCACTACCGGGAGCCGGTCCCTACCGGGAGCCCGTCACTACCGGGAGCCGGTCCCTAGCAGCTCGGGACCGAGCCCTTGTTCTTCTCCAGGGCCACCAGGGAGTTCACCGCTCCGTCGAGGTCGGTCACCGGGATCAGGCGGAGCCCCTTCGGCAGCTCCGCCTTCGCGTCCGAGCACTCCGCCTTCGGAACCAGGAACACGGTCGCGCCGTCGCGGCGGGCCGCCTGGGTCTTGAGGCTGACACCGCCGACCGCGCCGACCTTGCCGTCGGCGTCGATCGTCCCCGTACCCGCGACGACCCGGCCGCCCGTGAGGTCGCCGCCGCTGCCGTCGCCGTCCAGCTTGTCGATGATCCCGAGCGAGAAGAGCAGTCCCGCGCTCGGTCCGCCGACATCGGCGAGCTTGAGCGTGACCTTCACATCACCCTTCTCGTGCAGGTACCCCAGGGCCGCCTCGGTGGCGCTGTCCTGGGACTCCTTCATCTCGTTCGCGTTGTGCCGCTCGATCTCCTTGACGCTGCCGCCGCTCGGGTAGACCGAGTCGCGGGGCATCACGGCCTTGTCCGTGGCGAACCAGGCGCTGAGCACGTCGCCGAGCGAGACGCTCGCGTCCGGGCCGGTGGCCTCGATCGTGGTCATCCGGAGCTGGCCGCTGGTGTTCCGGGTGGGCGCCCCGCTGATGGTGATCACCGCTTCGCCCTTGTTCTCGCCGAGGACGTTCGCCGTCAGGCCGGGCTGCGCCAGGGAGAACGGCAGCGGCGCGAACACCGCCGTGGCGAGCAGGGCCACGACGGGAAGGGCGCAGACGGCGACGGCCCGGGGGCGCGTGAGGCGAGAGAGCACGGGGTCAATCTAACGTCACCCCCCGACCGAACCTCCGCACAGGTCCCACGGCCCCCGCACGCCCCGCGATCCCCGCACAGGTCCGTCTCGTCGTCAGGCCTCCCGGCCCGGTCAGCGCAGGGCGTCGGCCACCTCTCGGGCCGCGTCGACCACGCGCGGGCCGACCCGCTCCGGTACGGCGTCCGCCAACATGACCACGCCCACGCTGCCCTCGACCCCCGTCACCCCGATCAGCGGCGCCGCGGCCCCGCTCGCGCCGGCCTCCAGCTCGCCGTGGGTGAGCGTGTAGCCGGGCTCGCCCACCGGCGCCTGCCGGGCGGAGAGGATCGCGCGGCCCGCGGCCCCCCGGTCCAGGGCGTGCCGGAAACCGGCGCGGTAGGCCACGTGATAGTCCGTCCAGGTCGGCTCGACGACCGCGACGGCGAGCGCCTCCGTCCCGTCGACCAGGGTCAGATGCGCCGTCGCGCCTATGTCCTCGGCCAGCGCCCGCAGCGCGGGCAGCGCGGCCTCCCGGACCAGCGGATGCACCTGGCTGCCCAGGCGCAGCACGCCGAGCCCGACCCGGGCACGGCCGCCCAGGTCACGGCGTACGAGTGCGTGCTGCTCCAGCGTGGCGAGCAGCCGGTACACCACGGTCCGGTTGACGCCCAGTTTGTTCGAGAGCTCGGTGACGGTCAGCCCGTGATCGGTGTCGGCGAGCAGCTTGAGGACCCGCAGTCCCCGGTCGAGCGTCTGAGAGGTCTCCGCGGTCACGACGCCCACTCCTTAGTGGTGAGTCGACGGCCCTCGTACGGCGGATGCGGCACCGAGTCCCGTCGGCGACGCGCTTCAGAGGCCGCCGGTCGGCCGGCGCCCCGGGCTGTTCCCGGGCCGCAGTCGCTTCACGGCTGCGCTCCGCGGCGGCGCTGCCACGGGGCGTGTGCGTAGCCGGACAGTAGCGAGCCGGTCCGCTGAGCGGAAGCCTCCGTCCAGAATCCGGGCATCGGCCGGTGCGAAGTGATTCCGTTTGTCCCGGAACGCGGGGCGTGCGCCACTCGGCGTACACCGCCCGCGTACGCAGCGCGCAGGCCGCCGTGCACGCCGCACCGGCCGGCACACGCCCCCCTCGGGGCGGCTGCGGCACCGCGTGCCACGGGTTCCGGATACCGCCGTTTCCGGAGGTAACCGGTTGCCCATGTCCCCCCGGTCTTGGACGCCTCGGGCGTCCCCGCCGGTTCCCGGGGGACGTCACCGCATCCGGGTGGCCCACTCCTGGACCTTGGCGATGCGCTGCCGGAGCTGTCCGGCCGTGGCCTCCGCGCTCGGCGGGCCGCCGCAGACGCGGCGCAGCTCGGTGTGGATCACGCCGTGCGGCTTGCCGCTCTGGTGGACGTACGCGCCGACCATGGTGTTGAGCTGCTTGCGCAGTTCCAGCATCTCCTTGTGGGAGACGACGGGGCGGCGCTCGGCGGGGATCTCCAGGAGGTCCGCCTCGGAGTCCGGCTTCTTGCGGCTGTGCGCGATCTGCCGGGCCTGCCGCTTCTGGAGCAGGAGCTGGACCTGGTCGGGTTCGAGGAGGCCGGGGATGCCGAGGTAGTCCTGCTCCTCCGCGCTTCCCGGGTGGGCCTGCATGCCGAACTCGGCGCCGTCGTAGAGGACCCGGTCGAAGACGGCCTCGGACTCCAGCGCCTCGAAGGAGAACTGCTCCTGCTCGCCGGTGTCCTCGTCCTGCTCCTTGTTCGCCTCCTCCATCTCCTTCTCGGACTCGGCGTACGGGTCCTCCTCGCCCTCCTTCTTGGGCTTGTCGAGGGCGTGGTCGCGCTCGACCTCCATCTCGTTGGCGAAGGTGAGGAGGTCGGGGACGGTCGGCAGGAACACGGAAGCCGTCTCGCCGCGCCTGCGGGACCGTACGAAACGGCCGACGGCCTGGGCGAAGAAGAGGGGGGTCGAGATGGTGGTGGCGTACACGCCGACGGCCAGGCGGGGCACGTCGACGCCCTCGGACACCATGCGGACGGCGACCATCCACCGGTCCTCGCTCGCCGCGAAGTCGTCGATCCGCTTCGAGGCTCCGGTGTCGTCGGAGAGCACGAGGGTCGCCTTGGTGCCGGTGATCTCGCGGATCAGCTTGGCGTACGCGCGCGCGGACTCCTGGTCCGAGGCGATGACGAGCGCCCCGGCGTCCGGGATGCCCTTGCGCACTTCGGTGAGGCGCTGGTCGGCGGCGCGCAGCACGCTCGGCATCCACTCGCCGCGCGGGTCGAGCGCGGTGCGCCAGGCCTGGCTGATGGCGTCCTTGGTCATCGGCTCGCCGAGCCGCGCGGCGATCTCGTCGCCCGCCTTGGTGCGCCAGCGCATGTTGCCGCTGTAGGAGAGGAAGATGACGGGCCGCACGACGTGGTCGGCCAGCGCGTTGCCGTAGCCGTACGTGTAGTCGGCCGAGGACCGCCGGATGCCGTCGTTTCCCTCCTCGTACGTCACGAAGGGGATGGGGTTGGTGTCGGAGCGGAAGGGCGTACCCGTGAGGGCGAGCCGGCGGGTGGCGGGCTCGAACGCCTCCAGGCAGGCCTCGCCCCAGGACTTGCTGTCACCGGCGTGGTGGATCTCGTCGAGGATGACGAGGGTCTTGCGCTGCTCGGAGCGGTTGCGGTGGAGCATCGGCCGCACACCGACACCGGCGTACGTGACGGCGACGCCGTGGTACTCCTTGCTGAGCGGCCCGGCGCTGTACTCGGGATCGAGCTTGATCCCTATCCGCGCGGCCGCCTCGGCCCACTGCTTCTTCAGGTGCTCGGTCGGCGCGACCACGGTCACCTGCTGGACCACGTGGTGGTGCAGCAGCCAGGACGCGAGCGTCAGCGCGAACGTCGTCTTGCCGGCACCGGGGGTGGCTACGGCGAGGAAGTCGCGCGGCTGCTCCTGGAGGTACCTCTCCATCGCCCCCTGCTGCCAGGCGCGCAGCTTGTTGGCGGTGCCCCAGGGGGCTCGTCCGGGGAAGGCGGGCGAGAGGTGGTGGGTGTGCGAGGAGGCGCTGGCGGCGGTGGTAGTCACGGTCTCCGGTCTGGGTGTCGATTGGGAGCGTTCGGGTCCGTGCGCGGCGCGTCGGGTGAGACGTGACGGGAGGCGCGCGGACGGCTCGGCTACGTATGACAACCGGGCCACCCTACCGGCGCCCGCCGCGCGACGAGGTGCGGACAAGGCCGGGGCGGCGGTGGATGGGACTGACGTCACAGATCACCCGCCCGCGCCACCGGCACCCCGGGCAGCCCTCCGCGGGAGCCGCGGAACGAGCCGTCGCCGCGGGTCCCCTCAGCCCGTGCCCTCCGGTTCCCGCAGGCGTGTCGTCACCCAGGCGCCCAGCAGCGCCACCCCTGCCATGGGCAGGAACACCGCGGCGAAGGCGGCCGGGTGGGAGGTGTGGGCGCCGGAGGCCGTGGCCGTGGCCGCGCCGGCCACGGCGCCGCCGCCCAGGGCCGCGAAGGCGGCTCCGCCGACGGCGAGCAGCAGCACGTTGGACAGGGCGTCGGAGATCTGCAGGGCGGCGGAGTTGGCGCCGGCCTCCTCGGGGGCCGAGAGCTGGAGCAGCAGCACGCTGGTCGAGGCGAGCACCAGGCCCATCCCGAAGCAGCCGAACGCCCAGGCGACGGCGACGGTCCACACCGGCACGGCGGGGATCAGCACACTCGGCGCGGCGGCGACGGCCGCCGCGACCAGCAGCATGCCGAGGAACATCAGACGGTCCCGGTACGGCTCCACGCGCGGCCGCGCCTGCACCCAGGACCCCAGCGCCCAGGTCCCGCCGCCGGCCGCGAGCGAGAGTCCGGCGAGCGTCGGCGACAGCCCTCTCTGGGTGACCAGCATCAGCGGCACGAAGGACTCGGCGGCGATGAAGGCACCGGCGGAGACCCCGCGCAGCAGCACCACGGACGGCAGTCCGCGGGCGGCCCGCCAGGTGCCGCGGGGCAGCAGCCCGCGCACGGCGGGGACGATCAGCGCGGTACCGGCCGCGGCGGGGACGAGGGAGAGCGGGCGCAGATCCTGCGCGGCGTACTGGAACAGCCCGGCGCCCAGTGCGATCCCGAACGCCAGCCGGATGCGCCGCCGGTCCAGCGGCGGGCGGTCGCCCGCCCCGGCGGGCCCGGAGGCCCGCCGCCGTATCTGGGGCAGGGCGAACACGAGCGGGACGCCGACCAGCGCCGGAATGCCGATGAACACCCAGCGCCAGCCGAGGTGCTCGGTGACCGCGCCGGCGGCGAGCGGTCCGACCACGGAGGGCACCACCCAGGCCGCCGCGAACGCCGCCATGACAGCGGGACGCAGCCGCTGCGGGTAGGCCCGCCCGACGACGACGTACAGGGCGACGATGACGAGCCCGCCGCCGAGTCCCTGGACGGCCCGTCCGAGGATGAACATCCACATCCCGCCGGCGGTCCCGGACAGCAGCAGTCCGGCGGCGAACGCGCCGATGCCCGAGGCGAGCGAGGTCAGCGGCCCGTCGCGGTCGGACCACTGACCGGCGAGCACCATCCCGAACAGGCTCGTGGTGAAGTAGGCGGAGAACGCGAACGCGTACAGGGCGACCCCGTCGAGCTCTCGCGCGGCCACGGGCATCGCCGTCCCCACGGCCGTCGCCTCGAACGCGATCACCAGGACCACGGAGACGATCCCGATGGTGAGCGCACGGTAGGCCCGGCCGAGCACCCCGCGGTCGTCCTCGCCCTCGCCCCCGGACGGAATCGTCGCGGCCTCGCTCGCTTCCACTGCTGTCATGCCGGTCAGCGTAAGGTGCGCAGCTTTCGGTGACTCCTGTCGATGGTCGGTGATCAGGCGGGTCTTTGGACCTAGGACCACTCCCCCGGGCCGTGGCGCGACCCCGTTCCCGGCGGGCCGACCGCCTTTCGTGAACGGCGTGTGGCAGTCGCGTTGCAGCCGCCCCGGAACCCTTGAGCCCCTCCCGGCACCCCGCTTACGGTCTTCCCATCAGGTTCGGAACGAGTGAGCCGTGCCGCACCTGAGAACGACCGTGTGCCCGAGTGGTTCAGGGGCTCGACTGCAACTCGAGTTACGTGGGTTCGAATCCCGCCACGGTCTCCACGCAGGAGTCGGCCGTCCCGTCCAGGGGCGGCCGTTTCTGCTTCGGGGCGGCCGCTCCCGTCGGGCGGCCGGGGCCGCTAGGCGTACAGCATGCCGACCGCGCGGTCCTCGAATATCTCCGGCCAGTGGCGGCGGCCGTCGTCGCCGGGGAGAGCCGGGGTCCGGTCGCAGGCGCCGGGGTCGACGGTGGCGAGCGTCTCGGTCAGGGTGGCGGCGAGCTGTTCGTAGGAGTCGCTCAGGTGGTGGACCGCGTCCACCGTCTTCTCGCGGTGGAGGAGCCACAGGGTGAAGGCCAGCGTGGAGATGTCCGCGTTGAGCGGGCGCAGGGTGAGGTCCGGCTCGCTCCAGGCGAGCACCGCGCCCGTGGTGCCGTCCAGCACCAGGCTCGTGTCCTCCAGGAGGTCGCCGAGGCGTATGAGGCGGCCGGCCGCGGCCGGGAGCAGAGCGGCGGAGAACGCGTCGGGGCCCTCGTCCGCGTAGTACTCGGTGAGGGCCGCAAGCGGCATCTCGGTGTCGAGCTGGAACAGGAAGCCGTCCTCGGGCAGGCCCGACTCCCGCAGGAAGCGGCGGGTCGGCTCGTGCGTCAGGGCGGGCGGGAAGTCGACGTCCTCGAAGCGCATGATCCCGCCCGCGCCGAACTCCTCGTCCAGCAGCCGTTTCGGCAGCCCGAGGACGAGTCCGTCGCCGGGTCCGGCGATCCGGGCGAGCGGACGGATCAGGGCGGCCATCCGCCAGTACGGAGGGACGTCCTCGCCGGTGGCGTCCTCGAAGACGGCGCTCAGCCGGTCCGACACCTGTGCGACCGCCTTCGGGCCGAACGGGCCGGAACGGCCCCGGGACAGTGTCAGTTCCCCGGTGGCCGCCGCGAAGCGCAGCAGGGCGTCCAGGGAGGGCGCCAGGGGCGAGAGGTCCAGGTGGGCGGGGTTCGGCCGGACGTACGCCGAGGACACCGCCCCCGTCGTCCCGTCGAGCAGGATCGACTCCAGGTCCCGGTCGAGGCTGCGCAGCGCTCCGACGACGAGCTGGTCGCGCAGTTCCTCCGCGAGTTTGTCGGCGTCGCCCGCGAGGTCGGCGACCGTGCGCAGGCCGTGCTCGCGCAGGGCGCCGAACGCGAGCAGCGCGTCGTCGTGGGGCAGTCCGGGGCCGGTGAGCCGGTTCCGGGTGCCCACGTGCGTGACGAACGGACCCAGCTCGTCCTCGGACAGTGTGATCGTGCCGTCGATCTCGGTGTCAGTCGTACTCATGGCTCCCCCGCGCATGTGAACGCTCCGTGCTTCCCCCGGGAAGGGAACGGCCGGTCGTGCCACGGCAGTTCCCCACGAGCCAGAACGATACGCCGCACCACTGACAACGCCAGGGACGCGCCGGGACGGACCGCGCCCGGTCGGGAAAACGTCGGTGGGGCCGCCGCGGTGGGCGTCAGCGAAGCTGTGGACGCCGGGTGAAGCGGTGGACGTCAGGTGAGGTAGACGCCGCCGAGGACGACGGCCACGGCCGCGAGCACGAACAGCAGCACCCAGACCAGCAGTTTGCCCACACCGGGCGCGGGTTCGTAGCGCGGCTGCCCGGCTTCGGCGCCGGGGACCGGCGGGGCGAAGCCGTCCGGCGAGGTTTCGCCGGACGTGCGCTCCCGCTCGGTCACGAGGCCGTCACCACGGCCGCCTGCGGGCGGATCGGCAGCCGGTTGACCGGCCGTCCGGTGGCCGCGCGTACGGCGGAGGCGATGGCCGCGGGCGAGGTCACGACCGGCACCGCGCTGGCCGCCTTGGCACCGAAGGGGGCGACGACGTCGCGCTCCTCGACCAGCTTGACGATGCGGATGTCGGGCGCGTCCAGGGCGGTCGGCAGGGCGTAGCCGGTGAGGTCGGGGTGGCGGACCAGACCGCGGTTGGTGCGGAGGTTCTCGGTCAGCGCGGCGCCCACGCCCTGGGTGACGCCGGCCTCGATGCGGGCTCTGAGCTGTGCCGGGTTGAGGATCCGGCCGACGTCCTGGGCGAGCGCCAGCTCCACGACCCGTACCGAGCCGAGTTCGATGTCGACGTCGACCACCGCGCGGACGGCGCAGAACGCGAGGCCCACGAAGGCGTCGCCCTGGCCGTTCTCGTCCAGCGGTTCGGTGGGGTGCGGGCGGCACTGCGCGGTCGCCCACAGCTCCTTGCCGTCCATCGCCTCGGTGACCGTGGTCGACAGCACTCCGTCGTACGACGTGATCTTGCCGTCGGTGATCTGGAGCAGCTCGGTGGACATGCCGAACTTGTGCGCCAGGGGCTGCAGCAACTGCGTGCGGACCATCTTGGCCGCGCGCTCCACCGCTCCGCCGGACACCCAGGTGTGCCGGCCACGGGAGCTCGGACCGGCCGGCGGCTGGTCGGTGTCGACCGGAGCCACGTGCACCTCGTCGATGCCGAGGGTCTCCTGGACGATCTGGCGGGCCAGCGTGGTGAAGCCCTGGCCGGTCTCCACGGCCGCGCAGAGCACGGTGGCGACGCCGTCGTGGACCTTGACGGTGGCGGTCGAGACCTCGTCGGCGCCCTCGGCGCCGAGCATGTGCACCATGCCCAGTCCGTAGCCGACACCGCGGCGTACGGCACCGGGTTCGCCCGCGCCCTCGGGTCCGCCGGGCAGCAGCCACTCGTCCTCGGGCGTGTCCTTGGGCAGGGCGGGCAGCGGGTAGTCGCGTACGGCCTGGAGGAGCTCGGCGACGGGCGCCGGGCAGGTCACCGTCTGGCCGGTGGGCAGGACGTCGCCCGTGGCCAGGACGTTGCGCAGGCGCAGCTCGGCGGGGTCGACGCCGAGCTTCTTCGCCAGCTTGTCCATCTGGGCCTCGTAGGCGGCGCACACCTGGAGGGCGCCCTCGCCGCGCACATGGCCCGAGGGCGGGTTGTTGGTGCGGACGGCCCAGCCCTCGATGAAGGCGTTCGGGACGACGTAGGGGCCGCAGGCGAAGGAGACGGCGGCGGCCAGCGACTCGCCGGAGGTGTCGGCGTAGGCGCCCGCGTCGAGCAGGATCTGGGCCTCGACCTTGACGAGGTTGCCCTCGGCGTCGGCGTGGTGCCGGTAGCGCAGCAGGGTCGGGTGCCGGTGGGCGTGGCCGAGGAAGGACTCCTCGCGCGTGGCGGTGAGTTTCACCGGGCAGCCGGTCGCCAGGGCGAGGAGACCGAGCGCGAGCTGGAAGCCCTGGTCCTCGCGGTCGGCGGTGGCTCCGGGGACACCGGTGACGACGACCTTCACGCGCGCGGGTTCGAGGCCGTAGCAGGCGGCGGCCGCGTCGCGGTCGCTGTGCGGGTCGGTGGAGGCGATGTAGAGCTCGACGCCGCCGTCGGGGCGGGGCACGGCGAGTCCGGCCTCGGCGCCGATGGGGGCGGGGTCCTGGCGGCCGATGCGGTACAGGCCCTCGACGACGACCTCGCCGACCGCGTCCGGGTCGCCGTGGCTCAGCGGGATGTGCCGGATCAGGTTGCCGTCGGGGTGCAGCGGTTCGGCCTCGAAGGCGTACTCCGGGTCGGTGACCGGTTCGAGCACCTCGTACTCGACGATGACGGCCGCCGCGGCCATGCGCGCGGTGTCGGGGTGGTCGGCGGCGACGGCCGCGATGGGCTCGCCGTGGTGGCGTACGACGTCGGAGGCGAACACCGGACGGTCGGCTCTGCCGCGGCCGTGGATCGGGGTGCCGGGCACGTCCTCGTGGGTGATGACCGCGCGTACGCCGGGCATCTCGCGCGCGTGGCTGGTGTCGATGGACAGGATGCGGGCGTGCGGGTGCGGCGAGCGGAGCACGGCGGCCCACAGCAGGCCCTCGGCCCACAGGTCGGCGGCGTAGGGGAACGTGCCCTCGGTCTTGGCGCGGTCGTCCGCGGCGGGCAGCGAGACGCCGAGCCCGTGCGGCAGGGGCTCGGGGCCCGTCTCGGGAACCGCCGGTGTCGCGGTCGCGGCTTGGTTGGTCACGCCTGGCCTCCGTCCTGGCCGTACGGCTGCTGTGCCGGGGAACCGTAGGCGGCGCCGTCCTCGTACGCGGACGGGTGGATGCCGCCGGCGCCGGGGCCGGCCTGGTGCGGGATGCGGGCCTCGTCCGCCTCGGGGGCCGCCTCGGCCGCGGACGCGGAGTGCGCCTCGCGTTCGGCGACGACCTCGCGCACGGCGTCCAGGACACCGCGGTAGCCGGAGCAGCGGCACAGGTTGCCGCACAGGGCCTGGCGGGTCTCCAGCTCGGTCGGAGCGGGGTTGCCCTCCAGCAGGTCGTGCAGGGTCATCGCCATGCCGGGGACGCAGAAACCGCACTGCACGGCACCGCACCTGGCCAGCGCCCGCTGGACGTCGGAGGACTGCCCGTCGGCGGCCAGGCCCTCGACGGTGCGCACCTCGCTGCCGGCGGCGGTGACGCCGGGTACCAGGCAGGACGCCACGAGCCGGCCGTCCACCTGGATGTTGCAGGCGCCGCACTCGCCCTGCGAGCAGCCGTCCTTGGCGCCCGCGAGGCCGAGCCGCTCGCGCAGCACGTAGAGCAGCGACTCGCCGACCCAGGCGTCGGTGACCGGCCGGTCGGCGCCGTTGACGCGCAGGACGTAGGAGGCGAGGGGGTGATCATCGGGTCCGGGCGGGGCCGGGAGGCCCGCGTCGGGTGTCTCGTCGGCCTCGTGCGCCGGATCCGGCTCGGCCGCCTCGGGTGTCCCCGCCGTCACGGGCTCGGGGTCGGCGGCGGGCTCGGGGGCCTCGCGAACGGGCTGTGCGGGCCCCTGGGCGGCCTGTGCGGGCGATTCGGCTCCGGGATGCCCCGCGTGTCCGGCGGGGGCCTCAGCGGCCGTTTCGTGGGCGTCGGCGCTCCAGGGCTGTCCGATCTCGCCGGCCCAGGGCGCGGCCGCGCCGCCGGGGAGCGTGGCGGGCGGTGTGCCGCCCCACTGCTCGACGAGCGCCGAGGTGGTGAACTCGCCCGATTCGTCCGGGAGGTCGCCTCCGGCCACCGGGATCGACCACTGCCCGGTCACGTCGTGTCCGGGGCCCTGCGCCTGGCCGGAGCCGTCGTCGAACTGCCACTGCCCGGTGGACCCGGGGTGGTACGTGAACCGGTCGTCGTGGGCGCCGGCCTGCTGTGCGGTGTCGTGATCCGGCCACTGCGTGTTGCCACCCCGACCGGCCCAGGTGCCGCCGGCGGCCGGGTCCGCGGACTCGGGCGGGGCGGGAGTCACGGAGATCTGCGGGGGCACATAGCCGTGTCCGGGCGCGGCCAGCGGCTCCCGGCTGGCGAGGAGCGCCTCTATGCCGCCCTCGGGGAGCTTGACGAAGGCGGTGGCTCCGTCGTCGTAGTCGCCCTGGGGCAGCGGGTCCCAGCGGCTCCCACCGCGCGAAGCGCCCTCTTCGTGCTGGTCGTCGGTCACGACAGTGCCCTTCCAAGTGCTCGTCGGGCCAGCGCGGCGACAGTGCGCCGCAGGTGCAGTACGGCGGGCGGAAGCGGTGTGAGGGTTCCGTCCTCGGCGGGGACGGGGTCCGGGATGCAGGCCGCGGCCACGTACTCGCCGAACGCGGCCAGCGCCTCGGGGACGATCGCGCGGCTGTTGTCCCAGTCGATGAGCTGGGCCACCCAGGCCTCCGCGTCCAGCGGGCGCAGCGGCATCGGCGCTATGGCGCCGACGGCGCAGCGCACGCCGCGCCGGGCCGGGTCGAGGACGACCGCGACGGAGGCGATGGCGCGCCCGGGTCCGGTGCGGCCGGTGGCCTTCAGGAAGACCTGCGGGGCGTGCAGCAGCGGCACGCGCACGTAGCCGATGAGTTCTCCGCCGCGGAGCATGTCCACGCCGGCGAGCAGGTGCGACACGGGGATCTCGCGGCGGGCTCCGCCCGGCCCCGCGATGATCAACGTGGCTTCCAGGGCGGCCAGTACGGGCAGCGCGTCCCCGGTGGGGGCGGCCGAGGCGATGTTGCCGCCGAGGGTGCCGGCGTTGCGGATCTGCGGCGGTCCGGCCGCCCGCGCGGCGGCCGCGAGCGCCGGGATGAGCGCGGCGAAGTCGGGGCGGCCCATGCGGGCGTGCGTGAGGCCCGCGCCGAGCAGCGCGTGGCCGTCCTGGTACTGCCAGCCGCGGATCTCGGTGATCCGGCCGAGGCCGACGAGCGCGGCCGGCCTGAGCTGTCCGGAGTTGACCGCGGCCATGAGATCCGTGCCACCGGCCACCGGAACGGCCGTGGGCATGGCGGACAGCGCCGCCACCGCCTCGTCCAGCGAGACGGGCAGCGTCACGGCCTGAGCCGTCTGCGGTGCGTGCGTGGTCAAACCGGTTGCCCCTTCCCGCTGCCCCACCTGGTCCCACCTGTGCTGCCGTACGGTACGTGCTGACAGGGCGGACGGGGCAACTCTGGCACATCTTCCCGGGCCCTCGACGCGGGGGTCCGCTAGGAGGCATTCGCCCGTCTCACCAGGGAGATGGCCTGTTTTCGCACGGCATCACCGGTGGAAGCCGATTATCACTCTTCGGTGCCCCTTGGGGGCCATTTTTCCTTGCGGTGCAACGGCTCCGGTGCACAGGCACCGGAGCCGGGCGACCGTGAGCGGTCTCACACGTTCGGGGGCGCCCCCTCGATCGGGCGTCCGAGCACCCCCGGCCGCCGCTGCCACGGCCGCGGACCCGAGGGCGCGCGGTAGGCCACGCCGAGGGCGTCGAGCCGTCCGTAGTGGGCGTCCATCCGCCGCTCGAAGCCGGTGAAGTCCCGTTCCCCGGGGGCCGGCAGACGGCTCCACGCGACCTCGGCGAAGGCGGCGAGCCTCGGGAACGCCTGGTAGTCCACGCGCGTGTGGTCCTCCATCACCTCGGTCCACAGGTTGGCCTGCGCGCCCAGCACGTGCCGCGCCTCCGCCTCGGTGAGCTGCGGCGGAACCGGCTCGAAGCGGTAGACGTCCTCCAGGGTGCGCACGTAGGCGATCGGCACCGGTTCGTCCTCGCCCGCGGCCTGACGGTAGTCCAGGTACACGTGCTGCTCGGGGCACATGACGACGTCGTGGCCCGCGCGCGCGGCGGTGACCCCGCCCTGGTAGCCGCGCCACGACGAGACCGCGGCGCCGGGCGCGAGACCGCCCTCCAGGATCTCGTCCCAGCCGATGAGCCGACGTCCGCGCGCGGACAGCCAGTTGTCGAAGTGCCGGATGAACCAGGCCTGCAGCTCGTCCTCGTCGGCGAGCCCGAGTTCCCGGATGCGCGCCTGCGCCGTGGCCGACTCCCTCCACTGGTCCTTGGCGCACTCGTCGCCCCCGATGTGGAAGAAACCGGAGAACTCCGGGAAGCGGCCCGGGTCCGCCGGGAACAGGTCGAGGAGTTCCTCGAACACCCCCTCGTAGAAGCGCAGGGTGTTGTCAGTGGGGGCGAGTACGTTTTTGGAGACGCCCCAGTTGTCCCAGACGGTCAGGGAGGTCGTGTCGATGACGTCGGTGTTGCCCAGTTCCGGATACGCGGCGATGGCCGCCTGCGAGTGGCCGGGGATGTCGATTTCGGGGACGACGGCGATATGCCGCTCGGCCGCGTACGCGACGATCTCCCGGATGTCGTCCTGGGTGTAGAAGCCTCCGTGCGGCTTCTCGTCCCACAGCGGCGAGGCCCGGTGGCCGAATTTGGTGCGCGCCCGCCAGGAGCCGATCTCCGTCAGCTTCGGATAGCGATTGATCTGGACACGCCATCCCTGATCGTCGGTGAGATGGAAGTGGAAGACGTTGAGTTTGTGCGCGGCCAGCAGATCGAGGTAGCGCAGGACGCCTTCCTTCGGCATGAAGTGCCGGGAGACGTCGAGCATCAGGCCGCGCCAGCGGAATCGGGGCGCGTCCTCGATGACCCCGTGCTCGATTTCGTACGTCGCCCGCGGACGGACCGGGGCGCGGCGGAAAGCGTCGGGGCCCAGCAGTTGACGCAGTGTCTGGGCGCCCCAGAACACGCCGGCCGCGTCGCCGCCGCGGATCTCGACACCGTCGTCGCCGACACCGAGCCGGTACGCCTCCGGCTCCAGGGTGTCGTCGAGGAGCAGGCGTACGGCGCGCGGAGCGTCCCGCGGCCCAGGTCGCAGCGGCAGTCCGAGCGCGGCGCCGAGGGCCGAGCCGAGCCAGCGTCCGGTGGTGTCCGTGCCCGGCGCGGCCCACAGGACGGTGTCCGCGTCCAGCGTGAACCGCCCCTCCGCCGTGCCTTCGACGACGAGGGGAGCGGGAATCAGGCCCGTGTCCTTCATGTCCATCCGTCCTTCAGTCCTTTACCGCCGCCGGGGCCGGAGACGAGTCACTGGGGTTCGCGTACGAAGAAGATCGGTACGTAGAGGATCGGCACGCGGGAAATCGTCCGGGCGGCCGTGAGCCGGGGGACGGCGGGCGGGGATAAGGGATCCGCCGGAGAAATCGCGTGCGGTGCGCCCGGCCGGGTTCGCGGACGCCTTCCGCGCGTCCGCGACGGCCTCGGTGAAACCGCGCGGCACCGGGGCCGTGAAGGGCCGCGGGAAGGCCGCGCGCGGCGTGGTCTTAGAGCACCGGGGGGGGCGCAGGGGGCGGGAGCCAGACGGTGCTAGCGGCGCTCCGGCGGGGGCGAGTCGGGGGTCGGGGGGGGGGGGGAGGGGCCGGCGGT
>NZ_JBHYXD010000132.1:0-20885 GCF_042751995.1 Streptomyces sp. NPDC059371
GGGGGCGGGGCGGGTGGGCGCGCGCGCCGGGGGGGGGGCTGGGGGGCGGCGGCGCGCGCCCCCCCCCCCCGCCCCCCCCCCCCCCCCGGGCCGGGTGCTCGGCGAATACGTTCCGAAGGCGGAGCACGGCCTGATCGTGCAGGTCTGTCTCGCGCTGATGGTCACCAGCGTCGTGTCGGCGGCGTTCATGCTGCTGCAGAACCTCACGCTGCTGCGGATGGAGGGCCGGGTCGAGGCGACTCTCCAGCCGGCCGTGTGGGACCGGCTGCTGCGGCTGCCCACCTCGTTCTTCGCCGCCCGTTCGACCGGTGAGCTCGCGAGTGCCGCGATGGGCGTGAGCGCGATCCGGCGGCTGCTCGCGGGTATCGGCCCGACGCTGGCCCAGGCGGGCACGGTCGGCGCGATGAACCTGGGCCTGCTGCTCTGGTACAGCGTGCCGATGGCGCTGGCCGCGATCGGCATGCTCGTGGTCGTCGCGGCCGTGTTCCTGGGTCTCGGTCTGTGGCAGGTGCGCGGGCAGCGCCGTCTGGTGGTGCTGGGCAACAAGCTCAACAACCGGGCGTTCCAGACCCTGCGCGGGCTGCCCAAGCTGCGCGTCGCCGCGGCCGAGAACTACGCGTACGCGGCCTGGGCGGGCGAGTTCGCGCGCAGCCGTGAACTCCAGCAGCGCGTCGGCCGCGTCAAGAACCTCACGACGGTGATGGGCGCGGTGTATCTGCCGCTCTGCTCCCTGCTGATGTTCATGCTCCTGGCGGGCCCGGCGCACGGTTCGCTGTCGGCCGCGGACTTCCTCACGTTCAGCACGTCGCTGACGATGCTGCTGACGTCGGTCACCCAGATCACCGGCGCGCTCGTCTCCGCGGTGGCCGCGCTGCCGATGTTCGAGGAGATCCGGCCGGTGCTCGACGCGACGCCCGAGGTGCGCGGGGCGAGTACGCGTCCCGGTGTCCTGTCCGGCTCGATCGAGGCGCGGCGGCTGTCGTTCCGGTACGCCGACGACGGTCCGCTCGTCCTGGACGACGTGTCGTTCGCCGTCCGGCCGGGCGAGTTCGTGGCGGTCGTCGGGCCGAGCGGCTGCGGAAAGTCCACCCTGCTGCGGCTGCTGATCGGCTTCGACCGGCCGGTGTCGGGCAGTGTGCTGTACGACGGCCAGGATCTCGGGGCCCTCGACCAGTCCGCCGTACGGCGGCAGTGCGGCGTGGTGCTCCAGCACGCGCAGCCCTTCACGGGGTCGATCCTCGACTGCATCTGCGGCACCGAGGCGTACACGCCGGAGGAGGCGATGGAGGCGGCCGGTATGGCGGGTCTGGCCGAGGACATCAGGCGGATGCCGATGGGGCTGCACACGCTGGTGGCGGGCAGCGGCGCGATCTCGGGCGGCCAGCGCCAACGTCTCATGATCGCCCAGGCGTTGATACGACGGCCCCGCATCCTCTTCTTCGACGAGGCGACCAGCGCGCTGGACAACGCGACGCAGCGCACGGTGATCGAGAGCACCAAGGCCCTGAACGCCACCCGGGTGGTGATCGCGCACCGGCTCTCGACGGTGCTGGACGCGGACCGGGTCATCGTGATGGAGAACGGCCGGATCGCCCAGCAGGGCCCGCCCGCGCGGTTGCTGGCGGACACGGGCGGGCGGCTGCACGAGCTGGTGCGGCGGCAGCTCGCCTGAGCAGCCAGTCCGCGCCGGCACCGGGCCCCGAGGGGACACCCGTCTCGACGTAGTTCTCGTAGATCTCCTCCCGGGCGGGGAACCGGCCGAGGGCCCGCGGGCCCTCGGCCGGTTCCCGCGCGATGGTCCGGGCTCTCGTTCCACGGTCCAGGGACGCGCATGGGACGGACGTCACACCCGGCCGCCTAGCGAAACGTTGCCGTTTCGCTCGGTCGGGGTTTATGGTCGGAGGGTCGATGTGTACGAAACCGTTTCGTTTACGTGCACGCAAGAGCGTCTTCCCTGGAGTGCTTCTGCCATGTCCCAGACCCTGACCAAAGGCACCGGCGCGGGTGCCGCGGACTCACCGTCCGCGCCCTCGTCGAAGCGGCGCTGGTGGATCCTCTCGATCATCGGCATCGCCCAGCTCATGGTGGTCCTCGACGCCACCATCGTGAACATCGCCCTGCCCTCCGCCCAGGCGGACCTCGGCTTCTCCGACGGCAACCGGCAGTGGATCGTCACCGCGTACTCCCTGGCCTTCGCCTCCCTGCTGCTGCTCGGCGGGCGCATCGCGGACCTCTTCGGCCGCAAGCCCGCGTTCCTGGTCGGCGTCGCCGGATTCGCCGCCGCCTCGGTCCTGGGCGGCGTCTCGACCAGCTTCGGGATGCTGGTCACCGCGCGCGCCCTCCAGGGCGTGTTCGGCGCCCTCCTCGCACCGGCCGCCCTCTCCCTGCTGAACACGACGTTCACCGACGCCAAGGAGCGCGCGAAGGCGTTCAGCGTGTACGGCGCCATCGCCGGTGCCGGCGGCGCGGTGGGCCTGCTGCTCGGCGGCCTCCTGACCGACGCGCTCGACTGGCGCTGGACGCTGTTCGTCAACCTCCTCTTCGCGGTCGTCGCCTTCGCGGGCGGCTGGGTCCTGCTGAGCGGTCACCGTGACGCGGCGGGCTCCAAGCTGGACCTGCCGGGCACCCTGCTGGTCTCCACCGGTCTCTTCTCCCTGGTCTACGGCTTCTCCAACGCCGAGACGCACGACTGGAGCTCGCCCGCCACCTGGGG
Source organism: Streptomyces sp. NPDC059371 (assembly GCF_042751995.1). NCBI lineage: Bacteria > Bacillati > Actinomycetota > Actinomycetes > Kitasatosporales > Streptomycetaceae > Streptomyces > Streptomyces sp. NPDC059371. The sequence goes on from NZ_JBHYXD010000132.1 coordinate 2,714, forward strand.
CTTCCTCGTCGCGGGCGGCGTCCTGCTGGCCGCGTTCGTGTGGTGGCAGACACGGGCCGCGCACCCGCTGCTGCCGATGCGCGTCCTGCTCGACCGCAACCGGGCCGCCTCGTTCCTCGCGGTGCTGATCACCGGCGCGGGCATGTTCGGCGTCTTCCTCTTCCTGACCTACTACCTTCAGCTCAACCTCGGCTTCAGCCCCACCAAGACGGGTGTGGCCTTCCTGCCGATGATGGCGGCCCTGATGGTCATGGCCCAGGTCTCCACCACGGTCCTGGTCCCCCGGATCGGACCGAAGGCCGTCATCCCCGCGGGCTTCGCGGTCGCCGCGCTCGGCATGGCCTGGCTGACGGGCATCGGCATCGGCTCGTCCTTCTCCACCGACGTCCTGCCCCAACTGCTGCTGATCGGCGCGGGTCTCGGCATGGTGATGCCGCCCGCCATGTCGCTGGCCACCGACGGGATCGCTCCCGAGGACGCGGGTGTCGCCTCCGCGACCGTCAACACCATGCAGCAGGTGGGCGGTTCGATCGGTACCGCGCTGCTGAACACGCTCGCCGCGAGCGCCGCGACCAGCTACCTCGCGGGCAAGGACGCGACGGACAAGCTGGTCCAGGCCCAGTCGACGATCGAGAGCTACACCACCGCCTTCTGGTGGTCGGCCGGCTTCTTCGCCGCCGGAGCGCTCCTCGCGCTCGTGCTCTACCGCCGCGGCACACCGGCCCAGGACCCGGACGCCGCACCGGTCGTCCACATGTGACCGGGCCACGCCCGATCACCGTCAGACCGAGGGGCCGCCGTCCGCAGGGGGACGGCGGCCCCTCCCCCGTCCCCGGCGAGCCCGCGCGGCGGGCCCGCGCGCCTGCGGGACCGGCTCGGCCCTCCCCCGGACGGGCCGGTACACGACCAGCGCCCGGTACTCCTTCTCCAGCCTCAGCCCCGGTGCGCCGGGGCGCTGTTCACCGTCGAACGTGAGGGCGTCCGCGCCGACGAATCCGTCCAGCTCCACCCATGGAACCCGCTCGGCCTCGTAGACCCGTGAGTGCTCAAGGGCCCCGAGGACCGCGGCGGCGACGGCACGGGTGCGGGCGAGGCGGTGGCTCGCGTCGACCAGGCGCACATCGAGCAGATCGTCGTCCAGCCGCGGCCGGAACGCGGGGGTCAGCCCCTCCGGCACGTAGCGGCCGTTGCCCGCGAGGAGCAGCCACACACGGCGGGGCCGGCCGTTGACGTTCACCTCGACAGGGCGGGCGGCGCCGAGCACCCGGACCAGGGCGAAGGCCGTCGTCGGCGCGGCGGGCCGGCGCTGCTCCAACTCCGCCCGCAGTCGCGCGAGTTCGGGGTACGGGCCGATGCTGAACTCGTTCAGGAACCAGATGTCCTCCCCCGTCCCCGAGCGGGCGACGCCGACGTCCACCGACACGGCCTCACCCCGGACGACCGCGAGTGCGGTGTCCTCGACGTCCGGAACGCCCACGTCCAGCGCGAAGCGGTCGGCGGTGCCGGCGGAGAACACGGCCAGTGCCAGCCCCCGTTCGGCCGCCGCGCGGGCGGCCGTCCCGGCCCTGGCGTCGCTCCCGCAGACACCGAGCGCGCCACCGGTGTCCACCGCCCGGTCGGCCGCCGCCGCGAGCAGCTCCGTGAAGGGGTCGTCGGGGCCGGCCTCGATCACCTCGGCCTCGGGCAGCAGGGCGCGCAGCCGCCGGGCGCGTGACCCCGGCGCCTCGGGCACCGCGGCACCGGCCGGTTCCTCGACGACGACGACCAGTCCCTTGCCGAGCGGCAGCGCGGGTGCCCGCGCGGCGGGCCGCTCCCGCTCAGGCAGGACGGGGCGCAGCGGCCACCAGCGGCAGGTGAGGGCGGCCGCGCCCGCGCCGATGGCCACACCGGCGAGGACGTCTCCCGGGTAGTGGACGCCCACGTAGACGCGCGAGAAGGCGACGGCGGCGGCCACGGGGGCGACCAGGAGGCCGTAGCGCCTGGACTCCAGGGCGACGGCGGTGGCGAAGGCCGCGGCGGAGGCGGAGTGTCCCGACGGGAAGGACGTGGTGTGCGGCTGACGGGCCAGGCGCCGGATCGCGGGGACGCCCTCCAGCAGCGGGCGGGGGCGGCGGGCGCCCCACTTCACCAGCGTGTTGACGGTGAAGGAGGCCAGTGCCAGCGAGCCGAGGCCGCGCAGCGCCGCCCGTCGTCCGGACGGCCCGCCGACGAGGCCGAGCCCGGCGGCCGTGCCGAGCCACAGGCGGCCGTGGTTGGCCGCGTGGCTGAGCCGCCGCAGCGCCGGATCGGCTCCGGGCACCCGTACGGTGGCCACCCGTGTGAACAGCCGCTGGTCCCAGTCGAGGAGTGCACCCATGCTCCACCGCTACTCCACCTCGGCCGCGTCGGCATCCCGGGTGACCCGGACCGGTGACGGACATGGGCCGTGCGGCGCACGGACGGCCCCGGCGTGGTACGGCACGAGCACGGGCCGGGGACGTCCGGCGTCCGGCGTCCGGCGTCCGGCGTCCGGCGTCCGGCGTCCGGCGTCCGGCGTCCGGCGTCCGGCGTCCGGCGGGGCACCCTCCCCTGTGTGACGCCCGCGTCGCGGACGCCTCGGCGTCACGCGGACATGCCGAAGGCCGGTCGACGGCCCCACTCCGTCTGACCGGCCCTCGGTGCGAAATCACATGGCGCTTCGTGACGGGTCCCGCACTCCCCAGCTACGGATCCCGGTCCATGTCCACGACGGCCACGCGATCCCGGTCTCTCAGAACGCGAAGACCGTCATCCCGTAGGAGGTCTTCACGCACTCGTTGGCGAAGGTGTGCTCGTACGAGACGCGCTTGCCCTGCCAGACGCCTTCGACCGTGACGACCACGGGGTCGTACTGCCTGGTACAGAAGACGTCGTTCCGGGGCGTCAGCGCGTTCAGATCACCCTTGACCGCCCGTAGTTCGGCACAGGCGTCCGGCGCGGCGGGATGGGTCCCGGAGGCCGTCGGGGCACAGTTGAGGGTGACCGCGCGTTCCGGAGTCGCGGCGGCGGCGGTCTGGCCGTGGCCCGTGGTGAGCACCAGGGCGGAGGGGGCGTAGAGCCCGGACGGGGCTGCTTGGGCGGACCCGAGGAGGGGGCCGCAGACGGCGGTGGCCGTCAGGGTGAGAGTCGCTGCCCAACGCGCGGTGTTCGGCATTGTGTGCATCCTTCCGCTCGATCGAATGCGAGACCGGCTCGGTCGGTGCCGGTTCGGCGAGCGCGAGTCTGCCGAGAACGCACAGGAAACACACATCGACCCCACGCGTTTCGGTAACTTTGAGTATTGAATCAGTGGCGCGAAGTCACAGAATTCGAACGTGTGAAGCCCGCAACTGTGCGCCCGCCGACGACCGCCAACGGCCGGCTGGCCGGAAAGACACGGCTCAGCAATAGGCCTGAAACATTCCGCTTGAACCGGCACGCCGACTCGACTTCCGCTGTCGGCGGACTTCTCCCGGACCCCTTGCGTCGCGCCCACGGGAGAGTAATGGTGATTACATGATTACATCGGAGCAACGTGAGAAGCTGCGCGGCTGGTTCGCCGGCCGCCTGCCCGACGATCTCTTCGAGAGCCTGACGGAGGTGACCGCCGACCGTGAGGAGATCACCGTCGTCGGCCGCATCCCCGAGCCGAGGCTCGCCGAAGGCGCCTCGGACGCCGAGAAGGAGGCGGCGCTCCTGGCCCGTATCCAGGAGTTCCGCGAGCGCACCCGCGAGGACCGCGTGGAGGTGGCCCGCGAGGCGGAGCACCGCTTCCGCAAGAAGGTCTCCTGGGGCGTGGAGTGCGGCACCGAGCGCGCCCTGTTCACCCATGTCGCCGCGCCCGTCATGACCCGGCTGCGCCAGCCCGAACGCCAGGTTCTCGACACGCTCGTCGCGGCAGGGGTCGCCCGCAGCCGCAGCGACGCCCTGGCCTGGTGCGTCCGTCTCGTGCAGCGGCACACCGACGACTGGCTGGGCGAACTGCGCGACTCGCTGGAGCATGTGCACCGGGTCCGTGCGCAGGGCCCGGACGCCGGGACGGGGGACGATCCGGGCGACGAGGAGTGACGGAGCCTCAGTCGCGGATGGTCCGGGCGATGTCCAGGGTGAGCCGGTGCCAGGGGTCGCGGGGGTCGCGCCCGGTCAGCTCGCGCACGCGCCGCAGGCGGTAGCGCAGGGACTGGGCATGGAGGTGCAGGGCCCGCGCGGCGGCGTTCGCCGAGCCCGAGTCGATGTACGTCGTGAGGGCGTCCAGCAGATGCCGCTGCGCGGGCTCGGTGAGCGGTCCGAGCACCAGCCGCGCGATGTGGTCCGGCGTGGCCGCCGGACGGCCGCCGAGCAGGGCGAGGACCTGCGCGTCGGCGTCGGTGAGCACCTGCCCGGGCCGATGGGCGTGGGCCGGGGCGGTGTCGAGCGCGTCGGCGGCGAGCCGGTGCGCGAGCGCGATCCGGTCCAGGCCCTCGCCGGTGATGACGCAGCCACGCCAGGACCGTTCGCCGAGGACCGCCCCCACGCGGGCCGACGCCGCGAGCGGCAGCAGCAGGACGGCGCGGGAGCCCCGTACCGTCGCCAGGGAGGTCACCTCGCCGCCGGAAGGGGCCAGCGCGTCGAGCAGATCCGTCGCGGTCCCGTGCGCGGGGTCGAGCACGTCCGTCGCCGTCCCGTGCACGGGATCGGGCCGGTCCGCGGCGGCGGGCTCGGCCACCAGCAGACAGCAGGGGTCCGGAAGGTGGACAGCCAGCCGGGCGGAGCGGTCGGTCAGCGCGCCCACCGAGGCGTGCCGCCCGGCGATCAGGTCGTCGAGCAGCAGGCGCAGCGCCCGGGTCCGGTCGGCGGCCAGGTCCTCGCTGGTGGCCGCGTACGCGGTGGCCATCTCCTCGGAGAGGGTGTCGAGGCTGACGAGAAGCATGCGGGCCAGCGCGAACGCGTCGGCGGCGCCGAGGGCGGGAGCACGGGCGGCGACCTCGTCCGTGAGGACGGTGCCCGCGACCCGGTAGGCGCGCAGCACCGCCCGCACCGGGCGCCCGTCCGCCGCGCGGGCCGAGGCGATGCCCCGGAAGCGCCGGAGGTCGGCCGGTCCCAGGGTGCCGTCGGTGGCCCACAGACGGAGCAGCCGCTCCAGGCCCCAGGCCGCGATGGCCCGTACCTCGGGCAGCCGGCTGTCGTCGAGCGCCGCGTACACCGGGACCTGTTCGTGCACCGCCGCGACGATCGCCTCCACGACCCGCGGGTCGGCGATCATCTCCCGCCGGACGCGTTCGCGGACCTCGGAGGGCTTGTTTGTCACAGTGTGATGATTCCAGCCGCACGTTGTGCGCACCACGGTGGACGGGACTTGTCACCCTCGCCAGGATCGACCTCGTACAGCGCGGTCTTGGGGACGAGAGGCGGGACGTACGGATGGCGAAGCACTGGGCCGATTTCCAGTACGAGATCTACCTGAACGGAATGACGGGCGCCGTGCCGCGGCTGCCCACCGATCTGACGCGGCTGGAGGAGCTGACCGAGCAGCGGCTCGGTCCGGGTCCGGTCGGCTATGTGGCGGGAAGCGCGGGCGACGGCAGCACGGCGCGCGCCAATCGCGCGGCCCTCGCGCGGCGCCGGATCGTGCCGCGCATGCTGCGGGACGTCCACGAACGCGACCTGTCCGTCGAGGTGCTGGGGCGCCCGCTGCCCGCGCCGCTCGCGCTCGCGCCGATCGGCGTGCTGTCGATCATGCATCCGGACGCGGAGTGCGCCGCGGCGCGGGCCGCCGCCGCGCAGGGGGTCCCGTACATCCTGTCCTCCGCCTCCAGCACTCCCCTGGAGCAGGTCGCCGAGGCGATGGGCGACGGCGAGCGCTGGTTCCAGCTCTACTGGGCGAAGGACCGCGAGGTCACGCGCAGTTTCCTGGACCGGGCGAAGGCGGCCGGGTTCACGGCGCTGTTCGTCACGCTCGACACCCCGCTGCTGGCGTGGCGCCCGCGTGACCTCGACCAGGCGTACCTGCCGTTCCTGCACGGTGTGGGCACCGCCAACTACTTCTCCGACCCGGCGTTCCGGGCCGGGCTGGCCAAGCCGGTGCACGAGGACCCGAACGCGGCCGTGATGCACTTCGTGAGCATGTTCGCGGACCCCGGCAAGACCTGGCCGGACCTGGCCTTCCTGCGGGAGAACTGGGACGGGCCGATCGTCCTCAAGGGCATCCTGCACCCGGACGACGCCCGGAAGGCCGCCGAGGCCGGGATGGACGGCGTGGTGGTCTCCAACCACGGCGGCCGGCAGGTCGCCGGGTCCGTCGCGGCCGCCGACGCGCTGCCCCGCGTGGCGGCCGCGGTGGGCGACCGGCTGACCGTGCTCTTCGACAGCGGCATCCGCACCGGCGACGACGTCTTCAAGGCGCTCGCCCTCGGAGCGCGGGCGGTGCTCGTCGGACGCCCGTACGCCTACGGTCTCGGCCTCGACGGCCAGGCGGGCGTCGAACACGTCGTCCGCTGTCTGCTCGCCGAGTTCGATCTGACCCTCGCCCTGTCCGGACACGCCCGCCCCGCCTCGCTCGGCCCCGACGACCTCATCGAGGAGACCGCATGACCGTCACCAGGAACGTGCTCGCCGTCGTCTCTCCGCACGTGGGCGGCCGCACGGCGGGAGCGGCGCTCGCCACCCTCTTTCCGGGACAGGCCCGCGTCACCGTCGTGGAGGCCACGGACGAGGACCCCGCCGCGCTGCGCGAGGCGCATGTCGTCGTCACCGGCCTCGGACCGGTGACCGCCGAACACATCGCCGCCGCACCGGACCTGGAGCTGATCCAGTGCGCGAGTCACGGCTTCGACTACGTCGACCTGGACGCGGCGCGCGAGCGGGGCGTGCCCGTGTGCAACATCGGTTCCAGCGGGGCCGAGAAGCAGAACGTGGCCGAGCAGACCTTCGCCCTCATGCTCGCCCTGGCCAAGCAACTGGTGCCCGCCCACACGGCGTTGACCGAGGCGGACTGGGCGCTGCCCCGGCTCCAGCAGTCGATCACGGAGCTGTCCGGCAAGACGCTCGGCATCGTGGGACTCGGCCACATCGGCGAGGAGGTCGCACGGCGCGCGGCCGCGTTCGACATGAGCATCGTGTACGCCGGTCCCACGCGCGCGTCCGCCGAGACGGAGACCCGGCTCGGTGCCCGCCATGTCGAACTGGAGGAACTGCTGCGCGTGTCGGACTATGTGAGCCTGCACGCGCCGCTGACCGGCGCGACGCGTCATCTCCTGAACGCCGAACGGCTCGCGCTGCTCAAGCCGACCGCGTTCGTCGTCAACACCTCGCGGGGCGCCCTGATCGACCAGGACGCCCTCGCGGACGCGCTGCACGCGGGCGCCCTCGCCGGAGCGGGCCTGGACGTCTTCGACCCCGAACCGCCCACCCCGGACCTGCGGTTGCTCAAGGCGCCGAACGTCGTGCTCTCCCCGCACGTCGCCGGTGTCACCCGCGAGACACTCGTACGGATAGCCCTGGCCGCGGTCCAGAACGCCGCGGACTTCATCGCGGGCAAGCCGCCCCAGGACGTCGTCTCGTAACCGGCGACGGCGGACTCGGCACCCGGCTACGGGCGTTCGGTCCGCCAGCGCTGGATGTCGGACCAGTCGCGGACCTTGACCACGATGTCGGCGCCGGGGTCCGTGGACGCGGGTGCGACGGCCAGTCCGTCGCGCCCGCGGGACAGCAACTCGCCCTCGTCGGTGAGGTCGTAGCGCAGGTCCTCGCGCCGCTCCCTGTCCTCGACGGCGCAGCGGCCGAGGACGAGGACGCCGTCGTCGGCCTGGGCGTCGAGGCAGAGCCCGGGACTGGCGACGCTGTGCAGCAGTCCCTCCTTCTCGTACACCCACTGCTGGGTCCAGGCGGACGAGCACACGTCCAGCGTGGCCTCGGCGCCCTCGACGGCCTTGGCGTCGCGTACGTCGAGGCACAGGTCGGCGTCCACGTTACGCAGCCGGGTCCGCTCACCCTTCGCGGCGGCGGACGGCGTCGACGTCACGGGCGGGACCTGCGAACCCTGGGTCGGCGACAGGGTCCGGCTGCTGCTGGCCCCGATGGCGGCGGCGGAGTCGGTGCCGCCCTCCTCGTTCGGCCACAGGCTCACCGCGAGGACCGTCGCCACGAGGGCGGCCGACAGTCCGGCCCCGGTGACCAGGACCTGCTGGGACCCCTCCGCCGACCTCGCGGCCCGGCGTCCCGTCGACGAGGACAGGGGCTGCGCACGCCGGCGTCCGCCGGATCGCCCACCGTCCCCCGGGCCCACACCGGCTTCGAAGCGTCCTTCGGTGCCGAGGCCTCCGGCCCTGCCGGAACGTCCCTCGGCTTCAACTCCTCCGCCCGCACCGGAGAAGTCCTCGCCTCCGAGGCCTCCGCCCGCACCGAAGCCCTCCTCGGCACCGGGTCCTGCGCCCGTGTCGAAGCCTCCCTCGGCACCGAGGCCCGCGCCCGTGTCGAAGCGTCCGTCGGCACCGGGACCTCCGCCCGCACCGAAACCCCCCTCAGCACCGGGACCTCCGCCCGCACCGAAACCCCCCTCAGCACCGAGGCCTCCGGCCGCGCCGGAGAAGTCCTCGCCCGCGAGGCCTCCGCCCGCGCCGGAGCGCCCCTCGGCGCTTCGGCGTCCGGCCGTGCCGGAGCGCCCACGGGCTGCCGGGGGCTCGCCGTTCTCCGCGCGTAGGTCGTCTCCGGAGCGCGCGCCCTCTCCGGACCGCTCGCGGCCCGCCCGGCGTCCTTCGCCCAGGAGACGTCCGCTCTTCGCGGGGCTCTCGTCGCGTCGCCGCCGTCGGCCCCGGAACGGGGAGACGCTGAGCGGCAGCAGCCCCTGCCGTCCGCGTGACCGGCGCGAGTCGAAGTAGCGGCGGGCGCCCCAGCCGAGCACGGACTCGGCGATCAGAACTCCCAACCCGCCCTCGAAATGGCCGAGTTGCGCCGCCGCGTGGCGGCAGTAGGAGCACTCAGACAGATGCTGCCGCACATCCGGCAGCAGGGCGTCGCCGCGCCGGATCGGCGCGTCGAGGAGCCGGTTGTGGAAACGGCATTCCCTGGTCGGGGCGAATTCCAGATGGGCCCGCAGACAGGCCTGGCGGAATTGCTCGCGGGCCTGTTCCCAGGCGGCGACCGCGATGGGCTCCTCCATGCCGAGAAGACCGGCCGGCACGGACAGCGATTCGGCCTCCACCTCGGTGTGCCACAACAGGCACCGGGCGGCGCCTGGAAGACCGAGGAAGGCGTGTTCGGCGAGCTTGCGGTTCTCGCCCGTCATGGACTTCGCCGCGCGCATTCCGCGGCCCCCCGCCGGTTTCCGCAAGGCCGGCAGGGCGTCGCATATCCGGTCGTCCGCGGCCCAGGTCCGGACGGTGTCCCGTACCGTCACGAGGAGTTCGGGCCGCAGCGCGAGAGCCTGCTCGCCCTCGCCGATACGGTCGAGGACGTGGTGGAAGGAGGCGTCGGTCACCAGGGAGGCGACCGGCGCCGAAGTGGCGAGGCAGATCACCGCGTAGTCGTACGCCGGCCGCCAGTGCCGGGCCGTCAGCAGGGCGACGGGGCGGGTGGTGTCGGCCTCCGCCCCGCCTCTGAGCACAGCGGCGAGTTCGTCGTCGGGCTCGCCGAAGTATCCGCCCGGCGGACGATCGGGCAGCGGCGGGTGGGGGGTGCGCACGGGAGCGGGTTCCTTCCGAGGTGCAAGGTGGCACACAGGTCGTGCTTGCCCGTCGAAAAGGAATCCCGATTGGTGTGGACCTTTTGACGGAGCGCCGGGAGAACGGCCGGGGACGAAGGCCGTGCGGCGACCGTCGCCCAGGGAGCCTCTTGGGCTCGTCGACAGCCGGGAATGGCGAACAGCGATTCAGACCCGGCCCTTGACCAAGCGCGGGAGGCTCACCCTCGCACAACACACTCGTTACCAACAAGGCGCACGAGCGAGATCAGCCTTATTGAAATCCCGTCAAAAGCGAACGGTGCCCCGGCGGGGCCGTACCGGCCTTCCCCGCTCCCCGCGCCCCGTGCGAACCGTGCGCGCGCACCGGGTTCTCACGCACGCTCCCTGCGTACGGAGCCCCGCGTTCCGCGGATCCGTGCGCAGGGCCGTCCCGCACGCACGGCTGTCCTGGCTCTTCGTGTTCGAGGGTGCGCACGACGCCCAGCCACTAGTCTGGAACCCGGACGACGCGCAGGTTCACTGTGAGTGTGCGTACAAGGGAAAGTGGCGATGATGAGCCCGGTCCACCCTCTCGACGAGGCCGCCACCGCACGGGTGGTCATCGACGGGAACGGCACCCTGATCCACTGGAGCGAGGGCGCCCGCCGGCTCCTCGGTCACGCCCCCGCGGAGGTCGAGGGCCGCCCGGCGGCGGATCTCCTGGCCCCCGGAACCCCGGGTTCGCTCCCGGGGTCGGCCGGCGACCGCCGGTACGGAGTACTCGCCCTGCGTCACCGCGACGGCCGGATCCTGTCCGTGTGGCTGCTCGCCCACCGCCTGGAGCGGGACGGGTCCTGGCTCGTGGTCACCCCGCTGGAGGGCCGGGAGCCCCGCGCCCTCGAGGACCCGCTGGTCCGCGCCGTTCTCGCGCAGGCGCCCTGCGCCATGGCCGTCTACGACGAGCGGCTGCGGCTGTACGGCCTCAACGACGCGATGTCCGAGGTGACCGGCCTCCCCGAGGACCGCATCCGGGGCCTCAGGGTCTCCGAGATCGGCTCCCGGCGGAACGGCGAACTGCTCGAGCGGGAGATGACCGAGGTCCTGGCGTCCGGCCGGGCGCGTGCCGTGGAGACGTACGCGCGCGGCGGCGGCGAGGACCGGGCGCACCACTGGCTCGCGCGGATCGCCCCGCTCACCGACACCCATGGACGCGTGATCGGCGTGTGCGTGTCCGCGCACGACTTCACCGAGCAGTACCGCGCCCGCGAGCGGCTCCAGTTGGTCAACGAGGCGAGCGTGCGCGTCGGCACCACCCTCGACGTCACCCGGACGGCCCAGGAGCTTGCCGACGTCTGCGTCCCCGCCCTCGCCGACTTCGTCAGCGTCGACCTCCTCGATCCCCCGGAGGACGGCGGCGAGTACGACGTCGGGCCCCCGGCCGCCCCGGTCACGCTCCGCCGTGCCGCCCACCGGTCGGTGAACGCGGGCAACCCGGAGGCGGTCCTCGAACCCGGCGACGTCGACGTCTATCCCGCGTCCTCGCCGCAGGCCGACTCGCTGCTCGCCGGCCGGCCCCTCGTCGCGCCGAACGCGCCCGGCACGCTGGAGGAGTGGCTGAGCTGGGACGGACCGCGCGGCAGACATGTGCGCGAGTACGGCGTCCACGCCACCATGTCGGTGCCCGTCCGGGCCCGTGGCCGGACCCTCGGAGTCGTCGTCCTCAGCCGGTTCCGGCGGCCCGACCCCTTCACCGCCGACGACGTGCTGCTCGCCGAGGAGGTCACGGCCCGGGCCGCCGTCTGCATCGACAACGCCCGCCGCTTCTCGCGCGAGCGGCAGACCGCGCTGGCCCTGCAGCGCAGTCTCCTCCCCCGGTCCCTCCCCCGGACGGCGGCCCTGGAGGCGGCTTCGCGCTATCTGCCCGCCGCGCGGGCCGGGGTCGGCGGCGACTGGTTCGACGTGATCCCGCTGTCCGGGATGCGGGTCGCCATGGTCGTCGGCGATGTCATCGGCAACGGCATCCAGGCCTCGGCGACCATGGGCCGGCTGCGCACCGCCGTCCGTACCCTCGCCGACATCGATCTGGCCCCGGACGAACTGCTCACCCACCTCGACGACCTCGTCGTACGGCTGTCCGTCGAGGCCGGGGACGAGGGGACCACCGGAGAGGTCGGCGCCACCTGCGTCTACGCGGTGTACGACCCGGTCTCCCGGCGCTGCACGCTCGCCAGCGCGGGCCATCCGCCGCCCGTCGTCCTGCCGCCCGACGGGCCGCCCCGGCAGATCGACGTGCCGCCCGGTCCGGCTCTCGGCCTGGGCGGGCTGCCCTTCGAGTCGGTCGAACTCGACCTGACCGAGGGCACGGTGCTCGCGCTGTACACCGACGGACTGCTGGAGAGCCGCGACCGGGACGTCGAGGCCGGCCTCCGGCTGTTCTGCCGGGCCCTCGAGGAGTCGTCGCGGGATCTGGAGGGGGCGGCCCACGCGATCCTCCTGGCGCTGCTTCCCGTGGGCGGCGCGCCGGACGACGTGGCACTGCTGCTCGCCCGCACGCAGGGCCTCGCCCCGTCCAATGTGGCGACCTGGGACATCCCCGCCGACCCCGCCCTCGTCGCGCCGATCCGCAAGCAGGTCGCCGATCAACTGGAGCGCTGGAGCCTGACCGTGGCCACCTTCACGGCCGAACTGGTGGTGAGCGAACTGGTCACCAACGCCATCCGCTACGGCGAACCGCCCATCAGACTGCGGCTCATCCACGACACCGAGATCCTGATCTGCGAGGTCTCGGACAGCAGTCACACCGCGCCGCATCTGCGCCGGGCGAAGACGTTCGACGAGGGCGGACGCGGGCTGCTCCTCGTCGCCCAGCTCACCCAGCGCTGGGGCAGCCGGCACACGCCGGAGGGCAAGACCATCTGGGCGGAGCTGTCCCTCCACGGCGAGGAGTGAGCGCCGCTCCGGGACAGGTCGACGACGAGCGAGCCCTGTTCGGGGACCGGTCGCCGGCCCGTCTTCGCGGCCGTCCGGAGCGAGACGCCGGGCGGGGCGGCGACGCGAGGGGAGGGCGTTCACGGGCCTGAGCCGCCCCGTCTGATGTGATGGAGGGCGCCGCCATCACCGCCCGGAGGAACACCATCCTGAACAGCCCGCTCGTCCAAGGCGTCCCCGGTGCGACCGGCACCCCCTTGGCCGCCGCTCTCGCGAGCCCGTTCGCCGAGACCCTGTCCGTCGTCCTGCTCGCGGCCGTCCTGGTGTGCGCGGTCGTGCGGCCGTTCAACTGGCCGGAGGCGGTCGTGGTCGTGCCGGCCGCGGGCCTGGTCCTGGCCACCGGAGCGATCTCCTGGGACCACACCCGCGCGGAGGCCGCCCATCTGGGTCCGGTGATCGGCTTCCTGGCGGCGGTCCTCGTCCTGGCCAAGTACTGCGACGACGAGGGGCTCTTCCAGGCGTGCGGCGCCTGGATGGCTCGCTGGGCCGCGGGGCAGCCGGGCCGGCTGCTGACCGCGGTGTTCGTGCTCGCCTCGGCGATCACGGCGGTGCTCAGCCTGGACGCCACCATCGTGCTGCTCACCCCCGTCGTCTTCGCGACGGCGGCGCGGATGGGGGCACGCCCGAAGCCGCACGTGTACGCGTGCACCCACCTGTCGAACACCGCCTCACTGCTCCTGCCGGTCTCCAACCTCACCAACCTGCTGGCGTTCACCGCCAGCGGTCTGAGCTTCACCCGGTTCGCCGCGCTGATGGTGCTGCCCTGGCTGGTCGCGATCGGCGCGGAGTACGTGGTCTTCCGCCGCTTCTTCGCCCGTGACCTCGCGGCGGGCGCGTCCGCCCGGCGTGCGGAGGAATCGCCGGAGGTGCCGCTGTTCGCCCTGATCACCGTGGGCTGCACCCTGGCCGGTTTCGTCCTCGCCTCGGCCGTCGGCATCGACCCGGCCTGGTCCGCCGCCGCGGGGGCGCTCGTCCTGGCCGGCCGTGCCCTCGTCCGCCGCCGCACCACCCCGCTCACCGTGGTGCGCGCGGCCGCGCCGTCCTTCCTCGCCTTCGTCCTCGCGCTCGGCATCGTCGTCCGCGCGGTCGTGGACAACGGGCTGGCCGACGCCCTCGACGACCTCCTTCCGACGGGCGGCTCGCTGCCGGCACTGCTCGGCATCGCCGCGATCGCCGCCGTCCTGGCCAATCTGATCAACAACCTGCCCGCGGTCCTCGTCCTGCTGCCGCTGGCCGCCGACTCGGGCTCGGGCGCGGTGCTGGCCGTCCTGCTCGGCGTCAACATCGGGCCCAATCTGACGTACGCGGGTTCCCTCGCGACGCTGCTGTGGCGACGTATCGTGCATCAGCACGAACACGGCGTCGACCTGAAGGAGTTCACCCGGCTGGGCCTGATCGCCGTGCCCGCGGCGCTGGTGCCCGCCGTCCTGGCGCTGTGGGTCTCGCTCCACGTCATCGGAGGCTGATGGACATGCGGGTGGTCGTCTGGCTGGTCGAGGGAACCTGGCCCGCGTGCGTGGACGCCGTAGGGACGCACGCTCCCGGGGCGAGTGAGGTGGTGCTGCTGCATGTCACGGACCTGGCCGTGCCCGGTCTCGCGCACGGCGCCTTCGCCGGGCTCCTCGGACGCGGACGCTCCGAGCCCGATCCCGGCGACCTCCTGGAGACCCTGGGCACGGCCTCCGCGGCCGAACTCCTCGACGCGGCGGCCCAGCGGCTCGGGGGCCCGGCGACCCGCGTGGAGCGCACCGGCCGGGTGGAGCGGGAGGTCGTCGCGGCGACGGAGGGCGCCGGTCTGCTCGTCCTGGCCCGCGACGGCGACCGCAGCCGGCTCGGCCCGCACAGCCTGGGACCGGCCGGACGCTTCGTCGTCGACCACGCCCCCTGCCCGGTGCTGCTCGTGTGGCCCGAACCGGCACCGGACGTCACGACGTTGCCGCCCCCGCCCCCGCATCCGCCGCACCACCCGGACCATCACCCGGACCATCCGAACCACCCGCGCCCCTGAGGACACCGGCCGGGCGGAGCAGCCTACCGGCGGCGCCCTCGGCCGAGGCGGTCACTTGACGAAGTCGGGCATGCGCGCTTTGATCCTCAGCGTGCCGTGGTGCGACCCGGCACGCAGAGGTGCGCCCAGCCGGTAACGGACCAGGTTCAAGTCCGGCCAAAGTCGCCAGGATCGCTCGAAGCGTCCGAGGCGGGGACGTACTCGCGATTGATGGAGCGGACATGCCCCCCGTCAAACGTGTTCTCCGCACCGGAGTTCTGGGCACGGCCACGACCCTGGCCGGCCTCCTCGCGCTCGCGGGCTGCGGCGCGGGCAACGACACGAGCGCCCCGCCGCAACCGGTCCCCCGCCCCGGGCGGACGGCGACCTCGGTGCAACTCCCCCCGCTCCACGCGGGGTTCGACTACCAGATCGGCGGTGCCTACGCCCCGGCCGCCGACGTCCGCGTCGTCAGCCGCGACCGCTCGTCCTCACCGGCCCGCGGCCTCTACAACATCTGCTACGTCAACGCCTTCCAGGCCCAGCCCGAGGAACGCGGACAGTGGCCCGCCGACCTGCTGCTGCGCGACGCGGACGGCGAGGTCGTCGTCGACAAGGACTGGAACGAGGCGCTGCTGGACATCCGGACGCCCGACAAGCGGCGGAGGGTGGCCGAGCGGGTCGGCAGGTGGATCGACGACTGCGCCGACAAGGGATTCGACGCGGTCGAGCCCGACAACTACGACAGCTACACCCGCTCACGGAAACTGCTGACCTCGGACGACGCCACCGCCTTCATCACCCTGCTCGCCCGGCACGCACACGCCCGGCATCTGGCGATCGGGCAGAAGAACACCGCCGAACTGGCGGGACTCCGGTCGCGGACCGGGCTCGACTTCGCGGTGGCGGAGGAGTGCGGCGAGTACGACGAGTGCGGCACGTACGCGAAGGCCTTCCACGACCGGGTGGTGGTGATCGAGTACACCGACAGCGGTCTGCGCAAGGCCCGTGGGGCCTTCGGCGGCCGGCTGAGCATCGTGCGCCGGGACGTGATGGTCTCGACGCCCGGCAGCGCGGACTACGTCCGCCGGACGCGCTGACGGAGGCCGGGATGACACACGTGATCGCGCGGCGCCGGCTGCTCCTGGGAGCCGCCGCCGCCGGAGCCCTGGCGGGCTGCGGCAACCCCTCGGACGGCGTCGGCGCCGACGGCAGGGTGACCGTCGAGCTGTGGCACGGCCAGAGCGACACGGCCCGGAAGGCCCTGGAAGCCCTGGTCGCCGAGTTCAACCGCACCCATCCACATGTCCGCGTGGACAGTTCGGGCGGCGGGGTGGTGGCCGACGCCATGCTCCAGAAGGTGACGGCCGCGCTCGCCGCCGGCTCGTACCCCGACATCGCCTACATCTTCGGCTCGGACCTGGCGAGCGTCGCCCGCAGTCCCCGCGTCGTCGACCTGACGTCCGCGCTGCACGAGGGCGACCCGCCCTGGAACTCCTTCTGGGCGCCGGTACGGGACGCGGTGACCGTCAACGGCAAGGTGCGCGCCGCCCCGGCCGTGCTCGACTCGCTGGCCGTCGTCTACAACAAGAAGCTGTTCCGGCAGGCCGGGGTCCCCTTCCCCAAGGCGGGCTGGAGCTGGGACGAGTTCACCGACACCGCGCGCAGACTCACCGATCCCGGGCGCGGGGTGTTCGGCACGGGCTGGCCGGGCACCGGCGACGAGGACACCGTCTGGCGGCTGTGGCCGATGATCTGGGACCTCGGCGGCGGGGGGGTGGGCCCCCCCCCCCCCCCCGGGGAGCGGTCGTATCGGCCTACGGGTGGGTGAGCTCTCGGTGGATGCGCTCGCTGGTCTCGCATGAGTTGGCGGGCATCCGACCGGGCCCTCAGCCAGTGACGGACGGGCCCAGCAGAACGGGACGGGGTATCGCGCGAGGCAGGCGCCGAGCTGCTCGCACATGGCTCTACGGCGGTGGTCCGGGTGCAGCGAGGGGGGTGCGCTCCCGAGACGGTGTCGACCGCTTGGCGGGGCTTTATCAGCTCTCCGCGAGGATGCGGGCGAGTTCGGCACCGAGATCGAAGTGCCGATGTTCCGTGCCGGGCGGCACGGCTGCGTTCGTTTGGTTCAGGAAGGACTCAAGGGCCCGCAGAGGGGCTTCGAGGAGCGCTTCTCCCTCTGGAGTGCTCAGCACGATGCTCACGGTGGCCAGTGCAGAGCTCTGGGTCGGCCAGAGGCGGACGTCACCGTTACCGGTGGGCCGGTGCAGGCCTTCGGCGAGAAGGCCGCGGGCGAACACCCACTCAACGGTTTCCTCGGTTCCGGTGTGGAAGGTGGCGCGCACGGCATAGGGATCGGCGGAGTCATAGCGCAGCTCGGCGGTCATGGGCAGGGAGGTATGGCTCAGGATGTGGCGCAGGTGCACTTCGCGGCTGATCTTCATCGGTGCGAGAACCCTTCGCTTGGCGATGCTTGGGATGCGCAAGAAGTGCGGGGTGTCTCGCGCGCTGTGGCACACGGGACATGATCAGACGATGAGGTGGCGGCCTTGCTCGTCTGGGCGGCGCACGTCGGGCGCGGGGGCGGTCTCAGGCATTGGCGGCCTGCCATGCCTTCGTGTTCCACTCGCGGGTCAGTTCGTCGGCGTACGCGACATCGCGCGCAGTCTCGGCGTCCAGCGCGGTTACGACCACGATGCTGCCTCGGATCTGGTTCGCGCGGCGCTGGGCGGCGGCGGCCTGCTCCTGGCGCTCGGCCTCCTCCTCCGGCACGCACCGCACGAGGAAGATCCGGTCGTCGCTGGTGAAGATCACGAGGTAGCGGCGGAAGTCCTCGATACGCGAGGGGCGGGCCGGACCAGTGGTGGTGTCGGCCAGCGTGGCGCGGGCCGAGTCCAGCAGTTTCGCCACTTCCTCGGTCGCCTTCACGCCCGTGTCCCGCTGGTGCTGGTTGCGGCCGTAGGGCCTTGTCGCGGGCGGGGGCGAACTCCACCGGGGCGTAGATGCTGATCACCCGGCGGGCGTAGGCGTCGCGCTGGTCCCGCTCGGCCTGGGCGGCGCGCGCGGTGTCGGTCACCTTGCCCTGCGTCCAGCTCAGCGCGATAGCGGCGCACGACGTGCCGTAGTACACGACGTCTTCGGCGGTGCCGTCCTCGTTCCCGTCGGCGTCCAGCGGCATGAGCGCGACGGTGCGCTTGAGTCCACGGCGGCCGCAGCAACCGCACGTGTCGTAGTCGTCGACGATGCCTTTGATCGTCCACTTCGGGATGGGCATGGATGGCCTTCCGTGGGGCGGTGGGTGTCGAGCTGCTGGGTATCCGCCGGCGCGGCCTGGGCGCAGGAAGCGGCGGACGTGTTCTTGGCGCGCGGGCTGCTCCGCAGACGCGACGCGCTGCCGCTACGCGGCAGGGGCCGGCGGGCAGCGCTCCGCGCTCCTGATGCGGGGTTGAGCGCTCCGCGCTCGGGGGCGGGTGCGGCCACTGCTGGCCGGTGGGGCCGGGTGGGGCCCCCCCGGGGGGGTTGGGGGTGGCCACCCCCCGGTGAAGGGGGGCACAAGGGTGTGT
>NZ_JBHYXD010000133.1:0-20212 GCF_042751995.1 Streptomyces sp. NPDC059371
GCCCCACACCATGGTGTGGGGCCCACCCGCATATCGCTGTCACGCATGTGACGAAAGCGGTGAATGCGCAGATTCGGGGTAGCGGCAGGTCATGGCCGGAGGTGGCCGTGACGCCGGGAACCATAGGCCTCCAACACGGCGCCTCCGGTCGTCATCACGAGACTTTGCGCCGCACACCTGGGGTGGATACCCGTCCCGCCTTCTGATCCGCGGGAGACGCAGCCGGAGCCTCTGCCGGAACCAGGCGCAGCGTGGGCTCATGGACCAGAGCTTCTTGCAATCCGGCAAGGCCTTCGACCAGCGCGGTGCGCTGATGTTCGGGCATGGCGGTCAGAGTGTGCGCGAGAAGGTCATCGCGGCGTTCACGGATCCGGGCAAGGTGAGTACGGCCCGCCGCAGTGAGGGCGAGGGTGAGTTCGCGGCGGCTGTCGGGGCAGGGCCGGCGTTCGATGAAGCCGAGGGCCTGGAGCCGGTCGACGAGGCGGGACACCGAGGGCGGTGCGGCACCCAGGATCTTGGTGAGAGCGCGCATCCGGATGCCGTTCTCACGGTCCACGATGTACATCACCCGCAGTTGAGAGACCGGGATGTACGGAGGCGGATTGGTGTTGCGGGACTGTTCCCACAGGACATCAAGGAGCTCCGCGACGCCGGTGACCTGTCGGGCGGCAGCGCGCACGCTTTCACGGGCTGGGCGGGTGCGCTCGGTCATGCGATTCCCATCCAAAAGGGGCCTTTAATCCTCGTGTCACTCCCAGGTCATCCGGGGGGGGCAGCCGCTGATGTCCTCGGCAGAGCGGTGGCCTAGGCCTCCCGGATCGGCGAGCATGCCAGCCTGGACAGCGTCCTCTGTCGTATGACCATAGGTCATACGCTGGGACGCAGGTTCCCTGTCGGCCTCAGCCGCATGGCCGGGGACGAGATAGTCGAGGGTGCCGGTGATCTCCAGCAGTCGTTCAAGAGCCGGGCTCCGGTGGTCCAGGTGCAGGGTGACACCGGCGGCGTCGGTGCGGCGGCGCAGCATCAGCAGCGTGGACAGGCCCATGGAGTCCAGGCCGTTCAGACCGCCGCAGCCAAGATGCAGAGCGCGCAGACCGGGTGCGGAAAGGTGTGCGATGGCGCCGGCCATGAAGTACTCGACGCTCTCGTAGTCGACGTACCCGTGTACGTCCAGGTGTACTGCGCTCGCGCTGTCGCTGGGCTCGCGGGTCAGACGGAGGTGGGCGGGGTCGAATCCGGTCTGCGGCGTCATGCGTGATTCCTGGAGTCGGAGGCGATCACTGACCCTGTGCCGGAGAGGCGGTCGGTGGCCTGGCGGAGGATGGAGGTGGCGCGGGGGAAGTCCTTGAGCTGCTCGGCCAGGATGCCCAGAGCCGGGATGAGGGAGTGGGCGGGGACCTTGCGGGCGGTGAGGATGCCGGCGGTCCAGGTGAGGAAGTCGCTGAAGAGGTCCGGATCGCCGGTGTAGAGGGCGGTGGCGAGGAAGTCCACGATGTGCGCGATGTCCTCCGCCGTGTGCTGCCGCTGCGCGGTGGTGTAGTCGCGCATCGCGGGAAAACGTGCTTCCAGCCCGCTCATGACGGTGCGCACCAGGGAGGTGCGGGTGCGGGCGACCATCGTGTATTCCTGGTCGGCCAGGTGCGGCAGATCGTCGATGGGCTGGTGCGCCGGTCCCGGACGCGGCACCGGTCCCTGTTCGAGCCGGTCCGCGGCCGTTTGCGCGTCCGGTGCCCAGATGTCGGCGCCCAGCAGGCGGGCGTACTGCCCGTGCGGGCCGAAGGCCGCTCCGCCGACCAGGACGGGGGTGCCGGTGGCCTGGACCGCGGTGATCGTGGCGTGGGCGGTGGGCAGACGGGTCGCGATCGAACTGGACAACGCGACCAGGTCGGGCCCGGTCTGGTGGATGTGCATGATCAGGTGGCTGGTGGGGATCTGCGCGCCGAGGAAGTCGACGTTCCAGCCGCGCAGTTTGAGGACCTCGGCCAGGAGGCGCGCTGGCAGCCCGTGCCATTCCCCGTCCACGCACGCCACCAGAACCCGGCCCCGGGCGGCCGCGGTGTGGGCGGCGTAGTGGTGGGACAGGGCTGCGATCGCGCGGTCGTTGATCGCGGTGGCGGCGTGTTCCTGTGCGACGGTGATGCGGTTGGCCGCCCATTCCTCGCCGATCCTGCGCTGTACTGGCGCGATGAGGTCCAGGAGCACGCTTTCCGGGTTCGTGCCGGCTTCGAGGGCCTCGAAGAGCGTGCCCGTGGCCAACTGCTCGTTGCCGGTGGAGACCGCCTCCCAGAGCTCATTTCGCCATTGGTCGTTCGGGAGGGCTGCGGTGGAGGTCATGCGGTGAACCTGCCCCGGGTGTGGCCGTTCACGGCGCTGAGATGGTGCGTGCGCGGGGCGGCGATGACCATGACGGCCATGTCGTCGTGTCCCTGAGTGCCGACCCACTGGGAGGCGAGCATCTGCACGTGCTCGACGATCGCCTCGGCCGGCATCCCGGCGCACTGGGCGAGCGCTTCCTTCAGCCGGTCCTCCCCGAACATCTCGTCGCCGAGCGGGCCGCCCTTGGCTTCGGTGATGCCGTCCGAGTACAACAGGCAGAATTCGCCCGGGGCCAGCGTCTCCGAAACGGTCGTTGCCCGGGCCTGTGGCAGCGCGCCGACCAGCGTGCCGCGGGAGCTGCCCTCCTCGACCGTGCCGTTGCCGCGCACGATCAGAACGGGTGGGTGACCGGCGCTGGTGACGCGGAGTTGCACCAGATGTGCCTCGCGCACCGTGGAGACCATGACGAGTGTGGCGAAGAGGGCCTGGTGAGAGTTGAGCAGGGACGTGTTGAGCAGGTCGATCATCCGCTGATGGTCTTTGGTGAGCGGCAGGAGTGCCTGCAGGGTGTTGCGGATCTTGCCCGTCAGGACAGCTGCTTCAAGTCCCTTGCCGCACACGTCGCCCAGAACCGCGAACGAGGCTTCGCCAGCGGTGGCGGCGGGGTGGACGTCGTAGAAGTCACCGCCGACCCGCTCGTGGTCTTTCGCGGCCCGGTAGCCGCCGGCGAAGTCGACCCCCAAGATCTGGCTCAGAGTCGGGGGCAGCAGATCCCGCATCAACGTCTGGGTGAGCGAGGACTGCTCGGCATAGAGGCGAGCCGCGGACATCGCGGCGCCCGCACGAGCTGCGAAGAGGCGGGCGAAGACTTCCTCACCCTCACTGAACGCGGTCTCTCCGCTACGCCGTAGCAGGACCAGCGCACCCCCCGGAACACCGTGCCCGGGCAGCGGTGTGACCACTATCGAGCCCACCGGGCCGAATCCGTCGGGGACCAGCCAGGCAGGAGCGGAGGAGGGGTCGATCCACCGTGACGGCACCGGCGGAAAGCCCTGCAGGGCCTCCCCCAGACCGGGAACCTCGTCAGGGTCAACGTCCCACTGGACGCGCCGCGGGCTACCACCCTGCACGCAGACGACGACCGGCAGCCGGCGAGCCTGGCGCGGGGCGATGACCAGCGCGGCATCTGCAAGGTATTCGGCGGCCAGTTGCGCGGTCACATCCATGCACCGCTCCAGGTTGAGCGAGGAGAGCAGCGTGTTGGAGGCCTCGGCGAGGAACGCGGTCCGCTCCCGCTCGATACGCAGCGCTTCACGGGCGAGTCGCAGGTCGGTGTCCTCCACCAGCCACCAGATGACGCTGCCGTCGTCCTGCACAGTCGGATGCGCATCAAAGCTGTGCTCTCCCACCGGCCCGGACGCCAGCACAGCCTCACGCAGCCCACGTGCAGCCCGATGAGTGTGCGCATCGGCCAGCCAGGCCGGCACCGCGTCGGACAGAGCAGAACCGGAACGGATGCCGGCGAAGAGAGTCTTCGCGCACTCATTGGTGTAGCTGACCGTACCGGCCCGGTCAGCGATCACAACCGGGTAGGGGACGGACGCCCACGGCACGTACGCCGGAGCGTCAACGCTCACGGCAGGGTCCTGCTGAAGGAAGGTCACAAACGTTAAGGCCCGCTACGCGAACCCCTCACCTCATCCGATCGGAAATGTTGTCCTGCGGCAACCATCCTTCACGAGACCGCCTCGTGGCAACCCGCCCACCGCTCCGTGCCTCATACGGGCGCCCTCGGCGATAAGCGACAGCTCCGAAAGAACCACAACGATCGCGTTGCCCTAGGGAAGATGCCATCACCCTGAACATAAAAAGTGCAGGTCAAAAGCCTGTGGTGATGTTTGATAGTCCGACTGCGGCTCTCTTCCCCCGCCCTCTGCGCAGGGTGTGAAGAAGCTGCAAAGAACGCTGATGCCGGCACCGCGTGCCCGCTCCGATCAGGCGGCGAGAGCTTGGGTGAGCGTGGAATAGCAGGGAATGACCGTGTCGAGACCGACGATCTCGCGTCGCGCCGGTTCGGTCAGGCCTGCCATCCGCAGCCACCCCCCGGTCGCATTGGCATCCCGGTTGGCGAGCACCAGGACGTTGATGGCGCTGGAGTCCATGAAAGTGACCGCGCTCAGATCGAGCACCCGCCGCTGGGGCCCATGGGTGCTGGCTCGCAGAGCTCCCTGCTCTCGACGTACCCGCACGACCGGCTTCTGCCTCTGGTCGAGAATTTCGACATCCGCCAATACTTCACCCGGGCGCCGCTCCCCGATCCAGACGAAAAGCCTGGGTTCAGCAGGAAGCAGCTCGGCCTCCACCCACGTTCTCCAGGTTCGCCCGCAACCGGGCGACCGACCAGCTCGATGCCAAACTGGCGCACCTGGTGCACCAAGCCCAGGCGCCGCGACAACGTGGTGGTCAGTTCTCTGACGGGATCCGCGCGGCGCCATGAACTTCGGCGAGGCGACCGACGAGGCGTACCCGTGGTGGGGGCGGCTCCGTGTGCCCGGTCTCGTCCCCTCGTCGGGGGACGGGGCTGATGGCACGAAGTCTGCTGACACGCTGAGTGGCGGTCCGCGCGTCAGCCCAGGGTGGTACCGGTCTCTTCGCGCAGCGTGTACAACAGGCGGTCCTGGGAGCCCTGGTCGTGCACGGCAGGGTGCGGCTGCTGCCGCTCTTGGTGGTACCAGTAGCCGCCACTGGTCATGGCCTGCGGATCGTCACCGGCGGCCAGCCACGCCTGCGTCCGGTGCCCGAGCTTGAGATCGTCGGGCGCGCCAGGGCCACCCATCTTGGTGGGCACCCAGCCCGGGTCCACGGGGTTGCTCAGCCCTTCGGGGCGCAGGCGGGCCACGGCGGCCGCGAGCGCTGTCACGAACAGCTTGCTGTCGGCGTACGAGCCTGGCTCCTCGCCCCGCCAGTCGATCCCGTCGGTGGAGGGGAGCCCCTGGTAGTGCGAGCCGCTGCTCAGGAAGCGGCAGCGGGGTCGTCCCCGCGCGGAATCGTCGGCGCCGGACCGACGCGGGACAGTCCGGCGATCAATGGCATCATCAGGAACGAGAGGGGTACTTGCGCGTCACGCCACAGCCGCGCGAGGAGATGAGGTCACCATGAGCGAGCCCCGCCCGCAAGGCCCCGGGACTGGTGAGGGGCCGATGCCGAAGCCCATGCCGAGGGACCTGCCCGATCAGCAGGCCGCACCCGACGAGGACCCTTGGACGCCGTAGGCGTACCCGGGCAGTCACTCGAGAGCCGCCGGACCAGGGCAGAGCGCGACGGCGCGGAAGGAGAAGCCGAGGACGTGGAGAGGCCCGGCACAGAGATCCCCGACACGGTCGAGGCGGGCACCGGCCCCAGGGGCGCCCCGCACTCCGGCAGCCCCCGCCCCGAGCAGCCGGTGCCGGACGAGCCGACAGACTGACACCCCCGCGCTCCGCGAGCGCGCGGCGGGTGACGGGGAGAGCGAGACCCGCGACCGCCGACCAGACTGGCGTCGAGCTGACCGACGCGGTGTATCGGTTCAAGCCGCGTTGGGGCCCTGGCGTAATGAATGGTCGAGCGAGGGACCTATGGAGGCGAGCGCAGGTGAGCCAGCTGCCGACTATCGGACACGGCGAGCGTTCTGAGGGCGGCACCGAGGTGTCGCCTTGTGGTCGACCCCGCCGCGAGGAGGCCGAGCAGGCCGTGATTGAGCGAGCGACGGGCGTGATGATGGCCCTGGGGCGGCTGGAGACGGGCCAGGCACGGCTTGCGCTATCCGAGGTCTCCCGGCGCACGGGTATTGCCCTGGGTCGCATCGCCGAGCTGCTCACGGCCTGGGCGTCCACGGGCGAGCTCAACCTGGGTCTTCGGATCGCCCTGGAAGAGGCCATCCGGCACCAGCGCCCCGCTCCCTCGCGCAGGAAACTCTGAGTATCCGCACGTTGCATATCCGAGGTCTCGGCAGAGGGAAAGGGCATGTTCTCCCGCACGCTCCGACACTCGGTGGCGTTAACGGTCTGAACTGGGGTCTGGCCCAAGCTGTGTGGGCCCGTGACGGAGTGTCACGTGAGGAGGACGCGTTTCCGGATGAGCGGGAATCCGGCGCGGCCGAACATTTTTCGTTCGAGCATCTTGATCCGGTTGACTGCTCCTTGGACTGGGCCGGAGTTCCAGTCGGTGGTTCGGTCCGGCGGTCACCGCGTCGAAGTCGCCTCCCAACCCGGCTGCGAAGGCGCTGATGCCGGGCAGGCCCGAGGTCACCGCCCTGGGTGATCCACTCGGGGAGGCGCAGTCCGTCGGGTGTGGTGAGCATTTCCGCGAACGAGCTGGATAGTTCTGCGGCGGAAGCCACTGCCGGGCAGCGGTCGAGCACGGCCTTGCGGTGGAGTATCTCCTCTTCGGTCAGGATGGCCGGGTGCCGAGTGAGCCAGCTGGTCACCTGTCGTACCGACGGCGGTCGCGGAGCCGGTGTGAAGCCTTCCCGCTGGGGCAGGTCGCGTTGGATCCAGTCGCGGACAATGGTGTAGTGACCGCGGAATCCCCGGGCGGTGATCTCACGGTAGAGGGGCCCAGCGTTCGGCCAGGGCGGGCTTGAACGGGTCGAACTTGCTCGGGAGCTGCCGTTTGCGGCCCTTGGCCATGTCCTGCCAACGGGCCGCGCGTGCTTACCGCTGCACGGTGTGTCGGCCCCAGCCCAGATGCTGTGCGACTCCCCGCAGGTTCATGCCCTGGGCGAGGAGTTCGTGAACGAGAGCATGGTGGACACGGGCTCGTTCGGCGAACTTGCCTGTCGGTGCGTCCGTTTCGTCGGTCTGGCCGGGGGCCGCCCCGTTCGGCGTCTCCCAGGCCGGCTACGGCTCTGGGTCTGGCAGCGGCACGTCGCGCAGGCGGGAGCGGTGGGCGCATCGGTCTTCTCGACGGCGGAGGCGAGGTTCTGCCAGAGATGGAACCTGTCGGCGACCTGGAGGGCCTGGGGTGCGGCGGTGTCGGCCGCCTCGGCGTAGGCGCTGGCGCGGTCGCGGCAGATGACCTGGATTCCGGGAGGGGCCGCGAGCCATGGGACGAGGGTGGCGGCGTCGCGCTCGGGCAGCAGGTCGAGGATCTGGTGGGTCTCGGTGTCGATCATGACCGTTCCGTAGACGTGACCACGACGGACGCAAAGTCGTCCACGCCGACGGCGCGGGGCTGCGTCGCTGGCGGGTCAGGCAGGTCCATCACCCGCCGCAGCAGCGTGTTGCGGCTGGGTCACGATGCCCAGATGCGCGGCGAGGTGGGCGCCGGCCCACCCGGCCAGTGCCAGCCCGACCTAGCTCATCGCCGACCGCAGACGCTCGGTGGTCCGGCCGTGACGCCTGGTGAGTCCCGACACCTGGTCGACGAACGTGCGCCGCGGGCACTCCGGGACCGCGCAAGACGAACCGGCGAACCCGCAGCGCAAGTACGCACGGCCGTCGGCACAGGCCAGGTCCGCGGGAAAACGCAGGTAGGACCGTGGACCTGAGCCGACCAACCCCCGCAAACCGGGCAACAGGCGTTGCTCGCGGCGCACCACTCTTCGATGCGGATCGCCTCACCGTCCGTCACGGCGGACGTGATCACGACGTTCGTATCCGACGGGAACAGCAGCTCTTGCACCGGAGACGGGTCTTCGTTCACGGCGACCGGATGTCGAGCACATCAGTCATACGAGGAGCGAAATCAAGGCGATTTCCGAACCCCGCCGCAAAGATCAACAGCTACAACGAGTAGTGAGCCCACACAACTTGGACAAGATCCCAGTTCAGACCGTTACCGCCACCCCGGAGCCTGACCGGCACCATGCCGGGCTTACAAGCAGCGGGAAGGCCGGCAGGAATCCAAGTCCGTCCGCTCACGCCCGCTCTGCCCGCCCGAAGCAGACGCCGCCTTCCCCCACTGCAGGAAAGAAGCCTCCACCACGCCGACAGAGGGGGAGTGAACGCTTTATCACGTTTTGCATATGTGTGACGGGACACTCGGCGCTTTGTGGTGTCCGTGGTTCGGCCCGTCCGCCGCGCCACAAGAACCACCACACACCGCCCGAGAACGAGAGGTCCCGCCATGGCAAAGTCAGCGAAGCAGCCCCCACAGGGACCGCAGTCACGCACATCCGAGGGAGAGCGCCAACTGCGCTGGGGTCCGTCCGTGAACGACGAGTCACAACAGTCGAATCCCAGCCCCCACCGCTCCTTCCACCCCGACAAGTACGCCCCGGAGCCCGACAGGCCCCGCAAGATGCCTACGCGGAAGGAGAAAGAAGCATCAGGAGAGGGCACGCCTGCGGACAGCCTGACCGCACGTGCCGAGGACCGGGGTAAGTCCAAAGGCATGCACGACACCGGGCGCCACGGACAGTCCCGCCGTCCCAGCGGTGAAAAGGATGCCTCCGCCTACACCGGCGTCGACCCTGACGATTCACCTCCCGGAGACGGAAGCCGCTAAGGGCTCGTAACACGATCTTGTCAAAGTTTCCTGGTCGGGCGTGACCGGTGTGATGATTCGGCCGTTCAGGATGGTGTGAGCGCTCGGCCGTGGATCGTGGACGACGACTTGTGGGCGCTGCTTGCAACTTCTATATCCGTAGGTCTCGGCCAGTGCACGCGGCCGCCTTCGGTCCAGGGCTCCGCCGGTCGTTGCGCCGCGTGGACGGAGACTCTTGCAGGTCATGGGCTACGGCGACGATGTCACTGGACCTCTTCACTGAGCACCCAGTAGTCGTTTCCTTCATCCATGACAGAACAGACCATCTTGCCGTTGCCGGACATGGCAACAAACTCAATTGACCCATTTTTGGAGAGCAGGCGGCCGGGCAGATTCGCACCGATCGGGTCTTTCACGCACAGCCATCCCACATCGTCGATTTCAACACTGGCCAGCAGTACGAAAAACTTCCCATCCGCCGTGAACAGTCCTGCACGTTCTGCTGCACAGTGCCATTCTTCACCAATTTTCTTCACCGCATTTGGCAAGGATTTCTTGACGGAGACCACCGGCCGTGAATACGCACTCTCCATAAACTGGAGAGCCTCGAGTGCAGTGAATCTTGCCGACGGAACTTCATTGACAAAGAATTGGAGGCCGATGGAATCGAGCACTGCCCGTACACGACTTGACGGCTCCGCTCCCACGATCATCTCCCCCGCTTCGCCGTAGATGCGGAGAGTACCAACGCTCTGAAGCAGCCAGCTGGCGCCTTGGCCTGCCCTGACACCGATCAGTCGTTCTTGGGCTTCCGAAGCCGCCTCCAGCCGATGAGGCCGCAGGCCAATGAGACGAAGGCGTCGTGGAGTTCGGTTCGGCGTTCCCAGCGGACGGCGAGGCGTTTGAACTGGTGGAGGAGGGCGAAGGTCTGCTCGACGACGTAGCGGAGCTTGCCCAGGCCCTTGATGTTCGGGGCGCCCTTGCGGGAGATGACCGGCAGGATCCGGCGCTTGCGCAGCTCCTCGCGGTGGGGGTTGGAGTCGTAGCCCTTGTCGCCGAGCAGCGAATCGGGGCGGCGGCGTGGCCGGCCGGGACGTCCGGCCACGGGCGGGACGCCGTCGACCAGGGCGAGGGTCTGGGTGACGTCGTTGACGTTGGCAGCGGTGGTGATGACTTTGAGCGGGGTGCCTCGTCCGTCGCAGATCAAGTGGTGCTTGCTGCCCGTCTTCCGCCGGTCAACCGGTGACGGACCGGTGTCGGCGCCCCCTTTTTCGCGCGGATGTGGGAGCCGTCCACACACGCGCGGGACCAGTCGAGTTCGCCGGCCGCACTCAGCTCGGCGAGCAGAATGCGGTGCAGCCGGTCGAAGACTCCTGCCTGCTGCCACCGCTCCAGACGGCGCCAGCAGGTCTGTCCGGAGCCGAACCCCAGCTCCAGCGGCAGCAGTTGCCAGGCTATGTCGTTATGGAGGACATACAGGATGCCCTGCAGACACAGCCGGTCCGCCACCGGCCGCGGCCCCGGTGATCGCTCAGGCCAGGGCGGCAGCAGCGGCTCGATCAGCGCCCACAAGTCGTCATCCACCATCCATGGCCGAGTACTCACACTCTCCCGAACGGCCGAATCGTCACATCGGTCACGCCCAACCAGGGCACCTCAACAAGATCGTGTTACGAGCTCTAAGGGTCATCTGATCGACCATCAGCCACTCTTGATCAAACATCAGGTCAGAAAACGGAACGCGGTGCCGAGCGGCCAAGAACGCTCCCGCTGTCGAGGGACACGACTCCATGGGGATAGTCGGTGCTGCTGTGCGCACTCCAAAGGGCGCTCCCCTGGCCCGTCGGCGGGAGCGCCCTGGGATGCCGTCTGGGCTCCTCAGGACCGGAGGGCTTTCCTCCGCGCTGCTGCGCGGGTCTTGGCCCAAGCGTGCGGAAGCTGTCGCTCCCGGGCGCCGGCCGCGGCCCCCTCGTGGCTGTGCAGGACGCCCCAGGTGAAGCCGGGCTCCCCCGCCGCGTGGGAGAGGACCGCGAACCGGTGCAGGGTGGCCCGCGTCACCACACTGTCGTGCTGGGCTCCGCTCACCCGCTGCACGGCCTTGGCGCGCTTACCGAGACGCCGTGCGGGCTTGCCCAGGGCCGGGCGGGCCGCCTCCGCGGCGTAGCGGAGCCTCTTGGCGACCTTGCGGGCGTTGTGGATCGCGGTATCGCGCTCGGGACCCGGCCCCATGTCGAGCGCCGGCTCCATGCGCCCGGCGAGGCGGCGGTACTCCTTCCGGAGTGCCTTGGCGAGGACCTTCCCGGGTTCGCCGGCCGCCTTGGCGGCGTGCAGCGGTGGCGCTTCGGTGAGGGATTTCAGGTGCCCCAGCAGGTTCAGATAGCGGGGCGAGGCGAGCGCGTCGAGCGTGCGGCGGCGGGCCTCGGTCCGCTGCTTCACATCCCAGGCCTTGAGCCGTGCCTCGACCGGGCCCAGGACCAGCTCGCCGGGCAGTTCCCGCACGCCCGAGGTGAGCCGCTCGCGGAGCACTTCGTGGTCGCGTTCCACGCCGAGTTCGCCTGCGAGCCACTTCAGATCGCGCCGGATGGGGTCGGTGGCTTTTCTGTCCAGGACTGAGCGGTAGGAACGCAGGCAGCCGCGCAGGCGGCGCGCTGTGGTGCGCATCTGGTGGACGGAGTCGGGCGCGTCGCGGCGGACTGCGGGATCAAGGTCAGTGAGAGCACCGACGAGTCGGTCCATGTAGGCGAGCACGTACTCGCCGGCCGATCCCGGGACGGCGTCGGCGCGCGTACCCGGCGCGTCTTCCAGGAGCAACGTGGCCTCCGTCAAGGCGTGGACCACCTTGGAGGGGCTCTGTGCCCGGTCGAAACCGTGCCGGCGCAGCACTTTCTCGACGCCGTCCAGGAGGGCCGGGTCGCCGTCCTCGACGAGTTCGACCTCCATCTCTGTCCAGGCCGCGCGTCCTTCGTCGTCAAGGAGCGCCTCGGCGGACACCTCGTCCATACTCAGCTCTGCCAGGACGTCACCTTCCGCATCGAGGAGATGATGCAGGGAGCGGCTGGAGCGGATCCGTATCACGGGCCTCAGCCCCGCGCCGCGAGTGCGGGAGAGCACAAGATCCCGCAGTTCCTCAGGAACGTCCTCCGAGCTCAGAGGGGCTTGGATCTCCTCGCGGCTGTCGCCCGGAAGCGGAAGTTTCAGGTGCCAGCCGGCATCGGTGCCACCCGTCCTGCGCCGCAGGGACGCACGGGTGCGGGTCAGTCGCAGGTCGTCACTGTCGTAGTAAACGGCGTCCAGTTCCTGCGTCCCCTGGTCGGCCACGGAGGCGACGGGCCCCGCACCGGCCAGGTCGGGCAGCCAGGAGATGTCGGCGTCGGACGCCGCATATTTGCGTTCTGTCTCTCGTGTCGAACGAGCCATATCCATCGCGTAGCCCAATCCAGGGATTCAAACCCTTTGGAACCCGGTTGTCGCTTTGACGGCAGTCTGGCCCAAGCCACACCGGTCTCCTCACTCCCGGTAGGCGATCACCACGTAAGCGGCATTTCACTTGGTCAGTCTGCGGTGACATATGAGGGTCGCGGCGATGGCGAGGACGTGTTCCGGCTTGCGCTCGTAGCGGCGGTGAAGGCGTCGGCACCGGGACAGCCACGACCTGGTCCGCTCCACGACCCAGCGATGTCAGCCCAAGCTTCGGGATGGCTCGATGCCTTTTCGGGCGAGGCGGTGCCGGATGCCTCGGGAAGCGAGCCATCGCCGCAGGTGGCGGTTGTCGTAGCCCTTGTCGCCATGCCGCTTGCCGGGTCGCCGACGTCGCGGGCCGCGATGGGAACGGATGGGCGGAATGCCGCGGACCAGTGGGATAAGGGCTTGGCTGCCGTGGAGGTTGGCGGCGGAGATGCCGACAGACAGGGGCAAGCCCAGGCGGTCGAGACAAGGTGGATTTTCGATCCCTTCTTGCCGCGGTGGGTCGGATTCGGTCCTGTCAGTTGCCCCCTGAGGGCCCGGACGCTGACGGAGTCGATCGTGCACGGTGATCAGTCCAGGTCGCCCTGGGCGCCGAGTTCGTCCAGGACCAAGCGGTGGAGCTTGGCCCACACCCTGGCCTCGGTCCACTCGGTGAACCGATGGAAGGCGGTGACCCCCGACAGCCCGAAGCCTGGCGCAAGTTAGTTCCAGGTGCAGCGCGAGGTGGCTATGAAGATGATCGCGGCC
Organism: Streptomyces sp. NPDC059371; assembly: GCF_042751995.1. NCBI lineage: Bacteria > Bacillati > Actinomycetota > Actinomycetes > Kitasatosporales > Streptomycetaceae > Streptomyces > Streptomyces sp. NPDC059371. The sequence goes on from NZ_JBHYXD010000133.1 coordinate 12,994, forward strand.
AGCCCTCGCGGTCCCCTCGCCAACGGTGCCCTCCACCCTGCCGGCGAACCGGTGCGGGCGGCACCACCCGCTGGAACAACCTCCATAACTCTTCGGGCGCCATCCGCTCGACAAGCGCATCAGTCATCACCTCAGACCGCCGCAAGATCACGCCAACTAAAATGGCATCTAAAGAACCCTGATGAGCGAGCTGACGTCTGCACCGTGAGGCCAGGAACGGTTAGCGGGGGGCGACTCCGAAAGTCATCTCTATTGTTCCTGATCCCATACATATTTCGCAGTCCAGGTACCCATGACGGAAGGACACAACCGCCGCTGCTTCCGAGCCCGGTCGGCGGTAGGCGTGTGCAGGGATGCGACGAGCTCCGCGAGGCCTCCCAGCGGAGCAGCATCAAGCCGCGTACGGTGCGATTGAGGGAACCCGACCTCAGACGCCGACATCGGGTCGGGCGACAAACTCCCGAGCAGGCCGCAGTATCGACCCCCTCCCCGTCGTCCCAGGGACTCCGGCCGCCTCCGCGAGCATCCACCGCACCCAGCTGTGCGCGATCCATTCAGCCGCCCTGACTCTGTACGCACGACCAGTACGACGGCGTTGTCCATAAGCGTGCGAGGCGCGGCAATGACGGGCAGGTCGCGGACGAGGCACAGGCGCCCGTCGCTGTCCCGATGGGTGCCGAGACTCCAGTGGCCTCGCATCGTAGATCGCCGCTGACATCGTCACCAGCCACGGCGAGGTGGCGGCTGCACCCTCGGGACGGCCGCTGGTACGCAGGCGCGGCGTTGGGGAGCAGGCCATCCGAGACCAGCCAGCCTCATGACCGTCCGAAGCGGGACAGACCGCTCCCGGGCTATGACTTATGACGCGCGCTGGGACGCATTGATGTCTGCAGCCGCACTCTACGCATGACGCGGGTGTCAGGGGTACTCGTCATCTCGACCAACATCACTATCCGACAGGCTCAGTCCTGTGACCGCCCCTGCAGACGGCATGTGTCGCCGGCTGCGGCAAAGAGATGGCCAGCTTCGCAGCCCAATGCCTCCGGAGGCAATCCATGCCCGACAACCCCGTAGACAAGCATCCCCGTCCCGACCTCCCGCAACAGGACCAGGAACATCCCGGATGGACGGGCCCCATGGACCCGCCGCCCGACCATGGTGAAGATTCCTACAAGGGCTGTGGACTACTCACGGACCGCAAGGCCTTGGTAACCGGTGGCGACTCCGGCATCGGCCGCGCCGTGGCCCTCGCCTATGCGCGGGAGGGCGCGGACGTCGCGTTCTCCCACCTCTCGCAGGAAACGGAAGACGCAGCCGAAACCAGCAAGCTCGTGGAACAGGCAGGACGCAGGGCGGTCACCGTCGAGTGCGACATACGCGATGAGGATCAGTGCCGCCGCCTGGTGGAACGAACAGTCGAAGAGTTCGGGCGCATCGACATTCTCGTCAACAACGCCGCATACCAAATGTCCCAGCCGGATGGCATCGCTGCGATCTCGACCGAGCAGTTCGACCGGGTTGTGCGCACGAATCTGTACGGCATGTTCTGGCTCTGCAAAATGGCCCTGCCCCACATACCGGCAGGTGGCTCGATCATCAACACCACGTCCGTACAGGCCTACAAGCCGAGCCCGCACCTGCTGGACTACGCCACCACCAAGGGCGCGATCGTGACCTTCACCCAGGGCCTGGCGCAGATGGTGGCGGGCGACGGCATCCGCGTCAACGCTGTGGCACCCGGGCCGGTGTGGACGCCGCTGATCCCCGCGACGATGCCGGACACCACCAAGTTCGGCAAACAGGCTCCCCTCGGCCGGCCTGCTCAGCCCGCGGAGATGGCACCCGCCTACGTCTTCCTAGCCTCTCCACAAGCCAGCTTCATCACCGCGGAAATCGTCAATGCCACCGGAGGCACCCCTCTGCCGTAAGCGATATCCGGGGCGTGGGCACAAGGAGAGCGCCATGAGCAGAGACATATCCGTGGACGACAGCTGCATCAGTGCATTCTGGGAGCTGAAGTCGAAGCGGGATATCAACACGGTGATCTACCGGCTCAACGATCTCCTGGACAGCTGTGCCGTGGAACGCCAAGGAAATCTGACACACGACGAACTCCTGCTGGCACTGCCCGCGAACGAACCTCGAATCGTCATCTACGACCTGCCCTTCGCAACCGAGGACGGCAGGCGCCAGAACAGGATTCTTCTGATTTCCTGGCAGCCCCAGGGAGCACCTCCCCAGCAGACGGCCGCCTACGGATACGCCCAAGCCGCCCTGCAGGACGCACTCGACGGCAGCCAATTGCTGCCCGTGCGATCCTTCAAAGCAGCAGACCTGGCCTACCACCGCCTCGTCTCCCACGGGACCGCAGAATAGCCCTAGGACACTTCGGAGCACAGCGGAGTACATGTCCGCGGGACAAGCCATAACTTCGGCGGAAGGCCCACGCACCGCGCCGTCGAGGGGATCTGCATGAGATGCCACGGAGAGGAACAGCCGCCTACCACAGGCACCTTCCGCCGGTCAGCGCACCTGCGTCGGCGGGCAGCGCCAGGGGGCTGGACCCGCCGGATCAGCCAGTCGGTGGATTGCAGCTGGCGATCGGCACCGGCAACAGCGGCCGACGAGGCTGACTCGCGACCACTTCTCAGAACTCGGCCCAAAGTGGGCAGTCCATAACAACGCTGGCAAAGCTCGAGGGACACGCAGCTCGCCCGCCGGCTCCCGCGCGGCGCGCCATTGTTCAGCGCGGCAGCGATACGCCAGAGCCCCCGCCTTTGAGGGAGTTGGCCAACAGTGGAGAGCGCCAGAAGGAAAGGCGATGGAGGTCGTGCCCTGCCTTTGTCGCCGACCGAGTCCTCCTTCGGATCTGTCCGTTGTCAGCGGCGGGGGCGTCCCTGTTCGGGGTCGTCATCAGGAGTGCTCCAGCCTTCGCCGCGCTGCGCGGGGTCTGCCAAGGCCCGTCGGACCTGCGCCGTATTCGGCACGGGGGTGGACACCTTGCGCCGGGTGGCACGTCGACCTCCGACGACAAATGCCGCGACCAGGACGACGACCACAGCGACACCCGCCACCGTCAGCCAAAGGGCACCCACGGAAGAGAGCGCCAGTACGGTGTGCGTTTTATCGATCATGAATGCCGAGTACCCAGAAGCATCACAAAACCACTCATCTTCAGGCAGTACTGGTGGAGGCCCGGTGGACAGTGTTTTGACGGTTGTTTGTGGACCCATCGTCCACGTCACACGCCCTTGCCGCGACGATCAGCAATCCAATTCCTCTGAGCGCAACGACAGCGTCGTCGGCTTCATCGACATCCCGCTAGACGTGGCGCGGCTGGTCCTGGACGGGCGTATCCGCGCCGCGAACTACTGCAGCTCTGCAGCTTTGAGGCGGATGACTTGCTGCCGCCTACCCGAGACCTGCACGGAGGTGCTGAGCCACCTCGAAACGCCCCGCCGGGTGAACTTCCGCCTCACGCGGGCGTGCCACTGCGTCGAGGTCGCCGAAGCGGGTACCCACGTTTCGCAGACCTCGCGAGAACCGCCCCTGTGACGGACCGGAGTCCGCCCGACTCCCCCACTGATCGGAATTCTGTGAGCGCCAAGAAGAAGACCCCCGCGAAGGCCGTCACCCGCAAGGTCTCCGAGAAGGTCCAGGATGTCTTCCACCCTGACAAGGGAATCCCGGGAGCGCCGAGTCCTGTGCCGCCACCGCTCGAGGAACCGATCGACCCGGTCGGCCCGCTGCCGCCGAAGTCCGACCAGCGCGGCCCGGACACGGTCAGCCCCACCGGGGAGGCCACGGGGACACAGCAGGAGCAGGTGGCGCAGGGTGGTGAGTTCCTGACCACTGCGCAGGGTACGCGGCTACACGACACCGACCACTCACTGAAAGCCGGTGCACGGGGGCCGGTGCTGCTGCAGGACCACCACCTGCGCGAGAAGATCACCCATTTCGATCACGAGCGGATCCCGGAGCGGGTTGTGCACGCTCGCGGGGCCGCCGCCCATGGCGTCTTCCAGGGATACGGCACCGCCGGGCGGCTCAGCAAGGCCGCGTTCCTGGGCAGGGACGTGGAAACTCCGGTCTTTGTGCGTTTCTCCACCGTGCTGGGCTCGCGAGGTTCGGCCGACACCGTGCGCGACACGCGCGGCTTCGCGACGAAGTTCTACACCACCGAGGGCGTCTTCGACCTGGTCGGCAACAACATCCCGGTCTTCTTCATCCAGGACGCGATCAAGTTCCCCGACGTCATCCACGCCGGCAAGCCGCACCCGGACCGGGAGATCCCGCAGGCGCAGAGCGCCCACGACACGTTCTGGGACTTCGTCACCCTGCACACCGAGGCCACCCACCACACGCTGTGGAACATGTCCGACCGCGGCATTCCGCGCTCCTTCCGGATGATGGAGGGCTTCGGCGTCCACACCTTCCGGTTCGTGAACGCCGAAGGTGCGACGACGCTGGTGAAGTTTCACTGGAAGCCGAAGCTCGGTGTTCACTCCCTGGTGTGGGAGGAGGCTCAGATCACCGCGGGCGTGGACCCCGACTTCCACCGTCGGGACCTGGCCGACGCGATCGAGTCCGGCGCCTATCCGCAGTGGGAGCTCGGGGTCCAGACCTTTCCGGACACCGATGACCAGCTCTTCGAGGGCATCGACCTGCTGGACCCGACCAAATTCGTGCCGGAGGAACTGGCCCCGGTCCAGCCGATCGGACTGCTCACCCTGAACGCCAACCCGTCGAACTATTTCGCCGAGACCGAACAGGTCGCTTTCCACGTGGGCCACTTCGTGCCCGGCATCGACGTCACCAACGATCCTCTACTCCAGGGCCGCCTGTTCTCCTACCTCGACACCCAGATCACCAGGCTCGGCGGCCCCAACTTCGGCCAGCTGCCCATCAACCGCCCCCACTCCCCCGTCAACGACATGCTCCGCGACGGCATGCACCAAACGGCCGTCCACCGCGGCGTGGCCCCCTACCGGCCCAACTCCCTGGACGGCGGCTGCCCCTTCCTCGCCGGGGAGGAAGACGGCGCCTACATCGAGGTGCCCGAGCAGGTCCCCGCCGCCCGCAAGATCCGGGACGCGGCAGCCTCGTTCGACGACCACTTCAGCCAGCCCCGGCAGTTCTGGCTGAGCATGACGCCGACCGAGCGCGAGCACATCGTCGCGGCCTACACCTTTGAGCTGAGCAAATGCTGGGCAACGGCGATCAAGGAACGGGCGCTGAAGGTACTCGCCAACATCGACTCCAAACTGTGCGCGCAGGTCGCCGACGGACTGGGCCTGCCCGCGCCCGCGCCGACCGTGGCCCTCGCCGAGCCGGCCCCCAGCCCGGCGCTCTCGCAGCTCGGCGGCACATGGCCGCCGGAGGGACGGGTCCTCGGCATCGTCACCGCACGCGACCAGGAACTCACCGCCGTCCGCGCGGTCCGGCAGGCGGCCTTGGACGCCGGAGTGGTGCCGCTCGTGATCGCCCCGACCGGCGGCGTGCTCGACGACGCCGACGGCGAACCCGTAACGGTGCAGCGCACGTTTGCCACCGCTCGTTCCACCGAGTTCGACGCCATCCTGGTGACCGGGGCACCCGCGCCGGGCGCCGACGCCTACGGAGCCCGTGACGCCAAGGTGGACGACGACATCGCGGCGGCCGCGACCGTCGACCCACGCGTGCTGGTCATGCTGACCGAGGCGTACCGCCACGGAAAGGCACTCGGGGCATGGGGCGATGGAAAGCAGGTCCTGGAGGCAGCAGGAATCGCATCCGATGCTCCTGGCGTGGTGACGGCCCGCTCCGCCGAAGCCGGACTGAAACGCCTCATCAAGCTGCTGGCCCGGCACCGCGCCTGGGACCGCTTCACCCCACAGATCTGACCGCCCCCACCTCTCAGCCGGGAGCTCGGTACGCTGAAGCCTGAGTCTGCCATTTGGCAATGGCCCGTCCTCGCAATGAAAGCCCAGCAGACAGGATTCGTTCCGACCAGTCCGAAGCTGGCGAATTTGCCCGGGATGCAGTGAGCCCCCTCCGCCACCACGGTGAAGAGGCGGAGCAGCCTACAGTCCTCGGCGCCACACCCTCTCGCCCTGCTCGGCTTGAGGCGATGTTGCACTGGGGAGGCGGATGACGGCGACAACCTCCTAGGCCGTGTATCGAAAGTAGATCTTGATCGTGGATGATCACGTGCCATCGGGTGTACCGCGGTCGCGGTCGCGGGGCCACGGGTCGCGGTCCACGGTCCAGCATAAAATGCCTGATCACATGTGGTATTCGAGTGTTATCGTCGCCCGCATGCCTGAACTGATCCCGCCCACGGGTCGACTTCAGCCCTCATGGCTCGCGGCGCGTGACGAGTGGTCTCCAGGCGCTCACCAAGCCGGTACCGGCTTGGGCCTCATGCCCGAGGCTGACCTCGACGACCCCGCCGCCTTCTCGGCGTGGGTAGAGCAACTGCAGCAGCAGTCGGACAGGCCAGTTGCCCTGAGAGATGGGTGGGTCCACGCCACCCACTGGTGGATCGTCGAGGGCGACAGCTATCTGGGAGCCATCGATCTGCGGCACCGCCTGAACGCCTTTCTGCTCCATAGCGGCGGGCACATCGGATACAGCATCCGGCCCTCCGCCCGAAAGCGCGGCCTGGCCACGTGGGCTCTTGGGGCTGTTCTCCCCGAAGCCCGTACGCTCGGTCTGGGCCGCGTCCTCATCACATGCGACGACGACAATGTCGCATCGGCGCGCACCATCGAGCGCAATGGCGGCGTTCTGGAGGACATCCGCATCACCGACGAGGGCATCAAGCGCCGCTACTGGATCACACTGTAGGCAAGCGGTGTGGTGGCGCTGGTTACAGCCACTCGTTGATGGCCGCGACCAGCACGGTGGCCTCGTAGCGGACCGAGAGCTTGTCATATCTGGTGGCCACAGCACGGTTGCGTTTGAGGCGGTTGATGCCGCACTCGACCGCGTGGCGCTCGCGGTAGTCGGCCGGATCGAAATGTGGCGGCCGGCCGCCACGGGAGCCGAGCTTCTGGCGGTTGCGCGCCTGGTCAGCCTTGTCCGGGATGGTGCAACGGATCCCGCGGCGACGCAGGTAGGCACGGTTCTTACGGGAGGCGTACGCCTAATGGGAGGCGAAGGCCGGCGGGAGTTGGCCTTCGTGGGCGCGAGCCGAGCCTTTGAATACGCCCGGGCCTGAGAGCTCTGTTGACAAGAC